>NZ_JBJGZK010000005.1:0-205645 GCF_054050475.1 Geodermatophilus sp. SYSU D00525 | reverse complement strand
GTCGACCTGCTGTCCCCTCCCGCGCGGGGAGACGACAGCAGGTCGACACCGCGCGCGCTCAGCCGTAGTACAGGGCGACCGGGCGGCCGTCGATCTCGCGGACGTCGACGGCCGTGTCGTAGATCGCCGCCAGCACCTCGGGACGCATGACGTCGCGTGCGGGGGCGTCCGCGACGACGGCGCCGTCCCGCATCGCCACGATGCGGTCGGCGTGGGCCGCCGCCGAGTTGACGTCGTGCAGCACGGTGACGACCCGCTTCCCGAGCTCGTCGGCCATCGTCCGGACCAGCCGCATGATCTCGCCCATGTGCCGCAGGTCGAGGTTGTTGAGCGGCTCGTCGAGCAGCACGTACTCGGTGTCCTGGGCGAGGACCATCGCGATGAACGCGCGCTGGCGCTGACCGCCCGACAGCTCGTCGAGGAAGCGGTCCCGGTGGGGGTCCAGCTCCAGGTAGGCGATCGCCCGGTCGACGTGCTCGCGGTCGGCGACGGTGAGCCGGCCCCGCGAGTGCGGGAAGCGCCCGAACCCCACGAGGTCGGAGACGGTCAGCCGCGCGGCGACGTGGTTGTCCTGGCGCAGCACGGCCAGGCGCCGGGCCAGCTCCTGCGACGGCGTCGTCGCGACGTCCCGGCCGTCCACCGTGACCCGCCCGGCGTCGGGCCGGACCAGGCGGCCGATCAGGCCGAACAGCGTCGACTTGCCCGCGCCGTTCGGGCCGATGAGCGCCGTCACCCCCTCGCCGCCGAGGCGGATCGTGACGTCGTCGACCACCGTCTGGCCGCCGTAGCGCTTGGTGACGCCCTCGAGCGCGATCACCGCGCCCCCTTCCGCAGGACGAGGTACAGGAAGAACAGCCCGCCGGCGAAGTCGATGACCGTGGAGAGGGTGCCGCCGAAGCCGAGCACCCGCTCCAGGACCAGCTGGCCGCCGAGCAGGCAGACGACGCCGAGCAGCACCGCCGTGGGCACCGTCCACACGTGGCGGAACGAGCCCGCCCACGAGTAGGCGAGGTTGGCGACGACCAGGCCGAAGAACAGGATCGGCCCGACCAGCGCCGTCGACGCCGCGACCATCACCGAGACGACCAGGAACAGCGTCATCACCACGCGCCGGTGGTCGACGCCCAGGCCCACCGCGGCCGGCTCGCCGAGGGTCAGCACGTCCAGGGTGCGCAGCAGCGGCACGACCACCCCGCAGCCGAGGACGACGAGGCCCGCGGTGAGCGCGAGCAGCGTCTCGTCGGGCCGGGTCAGGGAGGCGAAGAACGCGTCGGAGAGCACCTGGAAGTCCAGCGGGTCGAGCATCCGCTGCATCCACTCGGTGAAGGCGCGGAAGAACGTGCCCAGCACGATGCCGACCAGCAGCATCAGGTGGATCGACCGCCGCTTCCCGCCGAACAGCCAGGTGAACAGCACGACGCTGAACGCGACCATGACCGCCACCTGCACCGCCCACAGGACGAGCGGGTCGGCCGCCAGGAACGCCGCGGACCCGGCGGCGAAGACGACGACGGTCGAGACCAGGACGTAGAACGCGTCGAACCCCATGATCGACGGGGTGAGGACGCGGTTCTGGGTGATCGTGTGGAAGACGACCGTCGAGACCCCGACCGCCGCCGCGACGACGACCATCGCGGCCACCGTCAGGCCGCGCTTCTCCAGCGCGTAGGCCAGCGAGCCGGGGACGTCGGTGAACAGGTAGACGGCGGTCAGGGCGAGGACGACGGCGCCGAGCGCGGCCAGGCGGGCCGCGGGCCCGGTCCGGCGCACCCGCACCGCCACGCGGGGGCGGACCGCCGTCGGCGCGGGGTCAGTGAGCACGGCTCCCCCTCCGCAGCAGCAGCCAGAGGAACAGCACCGCCCCGACGACGCCGACGACGACCGACAGCGGGATCTCGTAGGGGAAGCGCACGACCCGCGCGAGGACGTCGCAGGCGACGACGAACAGGGCCCCGAGCGCGGCGACCCACGGGATCGCCCGGCGCACGTTGTCGCCGATCAGCAGGCTGACGACGTTCGGGACGACGAGGCCGAGGAACGGGACCAGCCCCGCCGTGACGAGCACGGCCGCGGTGATGACCGCGACGACGACCATGCCCACGGCGACCACGCGGCGGTAGTCGAGGCCCAGGTTGGTCGCGAACTCCTCGCCGAGGCCGATGACGCTGAACCGGTCGGCGGCCAGCCAGGCGACGACGACCATCGCGCCGGCGATCCACACGAGCTCGTACCGGCCCTGCACGACGCCGGCGAAGCTGCCCTGCGCCCACTGCCCGAGGGACTGCAGCAGGTCCAGGCGGTAGGCGACGAACGTCGTCACCGCGCCGACGACGCCGCCGAGCATGATGCCGACCAGCGGGACGAGGACGAGCTGGCGGACCGGCACCGCCCGCACCACCCGCAGGAACACCCAGGTCCCGACGAGGCCGAACACCGCGGCGACGACCGTCTTGCCGACGACGGCCAGCCCCGGCAGGAACACCGTCGTCACGAGCATGCCGAGCGTCGCGAACTCGGTGACGCCGGTGGTGCTCGGCTCCACGAACCTGTTCCGCACGAGCATCTGCATGATCAGCCCGGCGATGCCCAGCGAGGCCCCGGCGAGGACCAGGGCCACGGTGCGCGGGATCCGGCTGGCCCCGAGCAGGAAGGCCGCGGTGCCGTCGGACCCGCCGGTGAGCACCGACACCGGGGAGACGTCGGAGACGCCGGTGAACAGGCTCGCGACCGCGAGGACCGCGAGCAGCACGCCGACGAGCACCCCCACGCCGGTGCGCCGGGTGCGCGCCGGGGCGGGGGTGCTCGCGGGACCCGTGTCGAGTGCCGTCACGGAGGAGGTGCGGGACTCAGCCGGCGATCTGCAGGACGTCGTCGATCATGATCCGGGTGGTGTCGATGCCACCGAAGACGACGTACCAGGCGACCGGGTCGAGGTAGTGGATCTGGTCCTGCTGCGCGGCGGTCGTCTGCGCCACGATGTCGTTGTCGAGCACCGCCGCGGCCGCCTGCGCGCCCTCCTCGCCGGTGGCGGCGTCGCGGTCGACGACCCACAGGTGGTCGGGGTCGGTCTCGAGCAGGAACTCGAAGGACACCGGCTCGCCGTGCGTGGCGGCCTGGACGTCGTCGACGACGGGCTGCACGCCGAACGCGTCGTAGATGAGCCCGCCGCGCGCACCGCGGGCGTCCGCGCCGTCGCCGGCCGGGGCCATCGCGCTGAGCTCGCCGCCGGAGACCATGAGACCGAGGCCGGTGCCCGCGTCGGCGGTGGCGGCCCGCGCCTCCTCGATGCCCGCCTCGAGGTCGGCGACGGCCGCGGCCGCCTCGTCCTCCGCGCCGAGCACCTCGCCGAGGAAGGTGGCGTTGCGCTCGAGGGTCTCGGTGTAGGTGCCGCGCAGGCTCAGGTCGACCGTCGGCGCGATCTCGCTGAGGTCCTCGTACAGCGCCGCGGAGCGGCCGCCGATGACGATGAGGTCGGGCTGCTGCGACTCGATCTCGACCAGGTCCGCCTCGAACAGCGTGCCCGCGTCGAACGCGTCGTCGGCCAGGTACTGCTGGAGGTAGTCGGGCACCGACTCCAGCGGGGCGCCGGCGACCTCGCCGCCCAGCGCGCCGATGGTGTCGAGGCTGGCCATGTCGAGGACGACGATCCGCTCCGGGTCCACCGGGACCTCGACCGTCGTCTCCTCGTACTCCGGCTCCTGGTCCTCGGCGGCGGTGTTCCGGTCCCACGTCCACGTGACGGTCCCGGCGTCGGTCGCGGCCTCGGCCACCGGCTCGTCGGACGAGCACGCGCCGAGCGCGAGGACCGTGGCCAGGGACAGGGAGGTGGCCGCCATCGGCCGGATCGCGGTGCGCATCGTTCTCCTGCTCGGAAGTAGGTCAGGCTGCCCTAACTGAGGACGGCCTAACCTGCCACAGCCCGTGGAGCAGCGGAACGGCGGGGTCCGCTCACGGCCGGTTGTCCCCGTTCCCGGGCGGGCAGGAGCGGCCCATGCAGACACGCACCCTCGGCTCCCTGTCCGTCCCCGCCATGGGGCTGGGCTGCATGGGGATGAGCGAGTTCTACGGCACCGGCGACCAGGCCGAGGCCGAGCGCACGATCCAGCGGGCCCTCGACCTCGGCGTCACCTTCCTCGACACCGCGGACATGTACGGCCCGTTCACCAACGAGCGGCTGGTCGGGAAGGCCATCGCCGGGCGCCGCGACGAGGTGGTGCTCGCGACCAAGTTCGGCAACGAGCGCGGCGAGGACGGCTCGTTCCGCGGGATCAACGGCCGGCCGGACTACGTGCGGCGGGCCTGCGACGCCTCGCTCGAGCGGCTCGGCGTCGACGTCGTCGACCTCTACTACCAGCACCGGGTGGACACCACCGTCCCGGTCGAGGACACCTGGGGCGCGCTGGCGGAGCTGGTCGAGGCGGGCAAGGTGCGCCACGTCGGCATCTCCGAGGCCGCGCCGGAGACCATCCGCCGGGCGCACGCCGTCCAGCCGGTCACCGCCGTGCAGACCGAGTACTCGCTGTGGAGCCGCGACCCCGAGGAGAACGGCGTCCTGGCCACCTGCGCCGAGCTCGGCATCGGGTTCGTCGCCTACTCGCCGATCGGCCGCGGCTTCCTCTCCGGGCAGATCCGCAGCGTCGACGACCTCGCGCCCGACGACTTCCGCCGGCACAACCCGCGGTTCCAGGGCGAGGCGTTCCAGCGGAACCTGCGCCTGGTCGACCGGGTGCGGGAGATCGCCGACGAGAAGGGCGTGACGGCGTCGCAGCTCGCGCTGGCCTGGGTGATGGCGCAGAGCGACCGCGGGGGCAACCCGGGCGTGGTGCCGATCCCCGGGACCAAGCGGGTGCGCTACCTCGAGGAGAACGCCGCGGCCGCCGACGTCGGGCTCACCGACGACGACCTGCGCCGGCTCGACGAGGCCGCCCCGGTCGGCGCCGCGGTCGGCGACCGCTACCCGGACATGTCCGGCGTCCACCGCTGAGGAGCCATCTCCGCGACGAGGGCTCCTCAGGCTGCCCGGGGGGCGACGGCCCCCAGCACCTCGGCGACGTGGGCGCGGGCGGCGGCGGCCAGCCGGGCACCGACGTCGGTCCACGTGTCGCGGATCTCGCGCGCCGGCCACGCCTCCGGCTGCAGCGCCGGGGGCAGCAGCGGGTCGCCGGTGAGCACCGCCCGCATGTCTGCCCGCAGCCGCAGGTGCCGGCCGAGCGCGGCCGCGCCCTGGGGCACCTCACCGGCGACCGCGCGCAGCCGGTCGAGCACCCGGGTCCAGGCGGTACCGAGCCGGGTGAGGTCCCAGCACCGGGCGGCCAGGTCGGCGTCGGACAGCCGCGGGTCGGCCACGTGCGCGGTGAGCAGGTCCAGCCGGGAGGTGCGCTCGCCGGCCAGCTCGGCGCGCACCTCCTCCAGCGCGACGGCGTGCGGGGACACCCAGGTGGCCGGCGCCAGCGGGCCGAAGCCGGCGCGGGCGAGGGCGCGCCGCACCCGCTCGCGGGCCGCGCGGTCGGTCTCCGGGACGCCGTAGACGACCATCCGCCACTCGCCGTCCCACGGGCCCAGCCGCCGCTGGACCCGGTCGTCGCGGGCGGCCACCGCCGCGCGCAGCACCGCGGTCGGGGCCAGCAGCGTCTCCCGCCCGCGCCGGGACGCGGCCAGCCAGCCGGCGCGGCGCAGCGCCGCCGCGGCGACCCGCGCGCTCGGTTCGGCCACCCCGCACGCGGCGAGGAGGCCGACCAGCGCCTGCAGCGGCACCGGGTCGCCGGTGACGGCGTCCAGGTGCTCGGTGCACAGGTCCACCACCAGGTCGCGGACGGTCATGGTCCATGCCTACCCCGCGCCCGCTCCCGGCTCCCCCGCGAGGCGCGCGATCATGGGAGGCGATGAACGCCCTCCTCGTCTGGTCGGCCACGGCGGTGGCCGTGCTGGTCGCGCTCGCCGGCCTGGCCTCCACCCTCGCGCGCCGGCGGATCGGCCTGCTGCACCTGGCCGGCGCCGCGGTGCTCGAGGTGCTGCTCGTCGTCCAGGCGGTGGTGGCGGCGGCGGCGCTGGCGGGCGGGCAGCGGCCCCCGGAGACGGCGACGTTCGTCGGCTACCTGGCCGGCGTCGTCCTGCTGCCGGTGGCCGGGGTGCTGTGGTCGCGCACCGAGCCCAGCCGCTGGGCGGGGACGGTGCTGGCCGTGGCGTCGCTGGTCACCGCCGTCATGGTGTGGCGGCTGGTGCAGCTCTGGGAGGCCCCCGGTGCCTGAGCGGGACGCGCGCGGCACCGCGCCGGGCGGGACCGCCGCCGGGCCGGGCCGGGTGCTGGTGGCCGTCTACGCCGTCTTCGCGCTGGCCGCGGGGGCGCGCGCCGGCGTGCAGCTGGCCACCCGCTTCGACGAGGCGCCGGTGGCCTACCTGCTGTCGGCCCTGGCCGCGGTGGTCTACGCGATCGCCACGGTCGGGCTGGCCCGCGGCGGGCGGGCGGGCCGGCGGACCGCCGTCGTCGCCTGCTCGGTGGAGCTGGCCGGCGTGCTGGTGGTGGGCGTGCTGTCGCTGGTGGACCGGGCGGCCTTCCCGGACGAGACCGTGTGGTCGGCGTTCGGCCGCGGCTACGGGTTCGTGCCGCTGGTGCTGCCGGTGCTCGGCCTGCTGTGGCTGCGCCACCAGGCCGAGGTGGCGGCGGGGTCGTCGGGGGAGGAGGCGGCCGAGACCGTCCCCGAGGACGGCCCCGGCCGGGCCTGAGCGGTCAGAAGTCGCCGCCCCCGAAGTCGCCGCCGAAGTCCCCGCCGCCGAAGTCCCCGCCGCCGAAGTCCCCGCCCCCGCCGTAGTCACCGCCGCCGAAGCCGTTGTCGGCCCCGCCCGCGAAGTCGGCGCCCGGGTCCCCGCCGTAGTCACCGTCGGAGGCCGCGTGGTCGCCCCCGCCGCCGTCGCCGGCCCCGGCGCCGTCCTGGTAGCCCTCGGCGTAGGCCTCCTCGTCGCCGCCGCCGAACAGCCCGGAGTCGTCCAGTCCGGTGTCGAACAGTGCGTCGGCGACCGCCGTCCCGATGACCAGGCCGCCGATGGTGCCGAGCATGCTGCCGCCGATGGAGCCGGCGAAGCCGCCCATCCGGGGCCCGTAGCCGCCCCCGTAGCCGTACCCGCCCCCGTAACCGGCGCCGTAGCCGGGCCCGTAGCCGGGACCGCCGCCGTAGCCGCCGAAGGTCCGCTCGAGGAACCCGGGCTGGCGCAGCTCGGCGCGGGTGGCGACCCGGGCCAGCGTCTGGGCGTCGTCGCTGCGCGGACGTTCGGACGCCGGCACCCCGGCCGCGAGCTGGGTCAGCACCTCCTGCCGCTGCTCCGGGGTGAGCTGGGCGAAGGCCTCCGCGTGCGCCTGCTCGATCTGGTCCGGCGGCGCGGTCTTCAGCAGGTAGCGGTAGCGCTGGATGGCCTGCTGGTCGGTCAGCTGCCGGTCCCCGGAGGCCGGGGGAGCGGGCGGCGGTGCGGGCGGCGGGGCGTAGCCGTCGTAGCCGCCGTAGGCCGAGGGTTCCGGCGCACGGCGCCGGCCGAGGAGCCGGTCGAGCAGTCCCATGACGTCTCCCTCCCGAGTGGTCTCCCGGGAAGGTGCCCGGCGGGGCGCCGCGCACACCTGTCCGGGCAGGTCACCTGGCGGTCGGAGGCGGTCGGCCCGGGACAGCCGGTAGATTCGTTGCGTGCGACCGGACGGCAACCGACCGCGGGAGGAGCTGGGGCCGCCGCCCGGGCTGCTCCCCGGTGTCGGCGGGCCCACCGACTCCCCGCCCGGCGACGGCATCCCCCCGCGCACCCGCGCCGCCATGGCCGAGGCCACGGCACCCGCCGCGGACGGCGCCTCGGACCGGCAGGCCGGCATCGTCAGCGCCGCCACCGCCGTCGTCTCCGAGCACCGCGGGGACCGCTCCGCCTCCACGGCCCTGCCCGCGGTCCTGGCCGACGTCCCGGTCGCGGTCCTGCTCATCGACCAGGAGTCGGGCGCGGTCACCTACGCGAACACCGCCGCGGTCGAGATGGCCGGCAACGTCCGCCTGCCGGTCGACGTCGACACCTGGGGCGCGTCGGCCGGCCTCACCGACCTCGGCGGCGCCCCGCTGGCCCGGACGAGCGGCCCGCTGTCGCTGGTGGCCCAGGGCGCGCCCGTCACCGGCGAGGCGGTGCGGCTCTCGCCGGGCCGCAGCACCGACGCCGGCCGCGCCCGGGAGGACGACGGGGACGCCGACCGGCTGCTCTGGGTGACCGGCTTCCCGCTGTCGCAGCCGGACAGCACGCAGCAGCTGTCGCTGGTGGTGCTGCTGGAGGTCGAGAACGCGGGCGGCGAGGACGCCGACGCCGAGCTGCAGGCGCTGCGCGAGCGGGCCGTGGTGGCCACCGACATCGCGTTCACGATCACCGACCCCCGCCAGCCGGACAACCCGCTGGTCTGGGTCAACCCGTCGTTCTCCCGGATCACCGGGTACTCCTACGAGGAGTCGGTGGGGCGCAACTGCCGCTTCCTGCAGGGCCCCAGCACGGACCGGGGCACCATCGAGCAGATCCGCGCGGCCCTGCAGGCGCGGGAGGCGACCACCGTCACGCTGCTCAACCACCGCCGCGACGGCACCGCCTTCTGGAACCAGCTCGCGATCAGCCCGGTGTTCGACGGCGACGGCGAGCTGGTCAGCTTCGTCGGCGTCCAGACCGACGTCACCGAGCGGGTGCGGGTCGAGGCCGAGCGGGAGGCCGCCTTCGCCGCCGAGCAGGCCGCCCGGCAGGAGGCCGAGCTCGCCCGCGCGGTGGCCGAGCAGGCACGGGCGGACGCCGAGCGGGCACAGGAGGACGCCGAGAGCGCCCAGGCGCGGCTCGCGCTCATGGCCGAGGCGACCAGCACGCTGATCGCCACCCTCGACGTCGCCGACGTGCTCGACCGGCTGGCCACCCTGTGCGTGCCGCAGCTGGCCGACTGGGCGGTCATCACGCTCGTCGACGAGTCCGGGGAGGTCCGGGAGCTGGTCTCCCGCGACCGCGAGCACCAGCGCACCGACCTTCGCCGGTTCGACGCCGGGCACGCCCTGCGGCTGCCCCCGGACTCGCCGAGCCAGCGCAGCATCGCCACCTCGCGCGCGGTGCTGGTCGAGCGGCTGCCCGAGCGGCTGGACGGGGAGACCGCCTCCCCGGTGGCCCAGGAGATCGCCCAGCGGCTCGGCGCGGCGTCGGCGTTGAGCGCGCCCATGGTGGCCCGCCGCCGCACCCGTGGGGCGATCACGCTGGTGCGCACCTCGCCGGAGCGCCCGTTCACCCCCCACGACGTCGGGCTGGTCGAGGACCTCGCCCGCCGGGCGGCCCTGGTCATGGACAACGTGCGGCTCTACCAGCAGGAGCACGCCGTCGCCGACACCCTCCAGCGGTCCCTGCTGCCGGACCT
Organism: Geodermatophilus sp. SYSU D00525; assembly: GCF_054050475.1. Classification (NCBI taxonomy): domain Bacteria; kingdom Bacillati; phylum Actinomycetota; class Actinomycetes; order Geodermatophilales; family Geodermatophilaceae; genus Geodermatophilus; species Geodermatophilus sp. SYSU D00525. Next base: position 196,251 of record NZ_JBJGZK010000005.1, on the reverse strand, counting down.
GCCGGAGATCGCCGGCCTCGAGGCCGCCGCGCACTACGTCAGCGCCTCGACCGCGGCCGACGTCGGCGGGGACTTCTACGACCTGCTGCAGCTGCCCGACGGGTCGGTCGGGATGGTCGTCGGCGACGTCGTCGGCCACGACGTCGCCGCGGCGGCCGCGATGGGCCACCTGCGCGGGCTGATCCGCGCCTGCCTCTGGGACGCCCCCGACCCGTACCCGAGCACGGTGCTCACCCGCGTCGACCGGCTGGTGCAGGGCCTGCGGGTCGCCTCGCTGGCGACGATGGCCTACCTGCGCGCCCTCCCGCCGGACGGGCCCGGCGGCGCCTGGACCGCGCAGCTGGCCAACGCCGGCCACCCGCCGCTGCTGCTGCGCTCACCCGACGGCTCCGTGCAGCCGGTCGACGGCGTCACCGGCCTGCTGGTCGGCGTCGACGCCACCGCCACGCGGCGGACGCGGACGCTGCGGCTGCCGCCGGGCTCCACGGTGCTCGCCTACACCGACGGGCTGGTGGAGACCCCCGGCTCGGACCTCGACCAGGGCATCGCCGCGCTGGTGGAGCGGCTGTCGGCCACCCCGGTCGACGCCTCGCCCCGCGACCTGTGCGACGCCGCGGTCAGCGGCACCCTCGACGGCCGCGACGACGTCGCGCTGATCGCCGTCCGCTTCGGCTGACCGTCCCGGCCCGTCAGGCGCCGTCGACCTCCACGAACCCGTAGCGGCCGCGGTGGAACAGCAGCGGACGGCGGCCGGGGTCGGCGCCGAGGTCCAGCACGCGGGCCGCGACGATCGTGTGGTCGCCGCCGTCGTACTCCGCCCACAGCGTGCAGTCGATCCACGCGACGACGCCGTCGAGCACCGGGGAGCCGCGCCGGCTCGGCCGCCACGGGACGCCGGCGAACTTGTCGACGCCCGAGCGCGCGAACGCCGCCGACAGCCCGGACTGGTCCTCGGCGAGGACGTTGACGCAGAACCGGCCGATGGCCCGCAGCCGCGGCCAGGTGCTCGACGTGCGCGCCGGCGCGAGTGCCACCAGCGGCGGGTCCAGCGACAGCGAGCTGAACGATTGGCAGGTGAAGCCGATCGGGCCGTCGTCGGTGTCCGCGGTGACCACGGTGACGCCGGAGGCGAAGTGGCCGAGCACGTCCCGCATGACCCGCGGGTCGACGACCTCCGCCGGACCGCTCACGCCGTCGTCCCGGCCGCCGCCCGGGGGACCGAGCGACCGCCGGCGCGGTACAGGGAGCTGGGCAGCTCGTGGCCGACAGCGGACTCGGTGACCCGCGCGGCGGCCAGCAGCGCGTCCAGGTCGATGCCGGTGCGCACGTCGGACTCCTCCAGCCAGTGGACGAGCTCCTCGGTGGCGATGTTGCCGCTCGCGCCGGGCGCGAACGGGCAGCCGCCGAGCCCGCCGACGGAGGCGTCGAGCTGGGTCACCCCGGCCTGGACGGCGGCCAGCGCGTTGGCCTGGCCGGTGCCGCGGGTGTCGTGGAAGTGGACCGCGACCGGGGTGCCGGGGCAGGCGCGCCGGACGGCGTGCAGCAGGCGGACCACCCGCGCCGGCGTCGTCGTCCCGATCGTGTCGCCCAGGCACAGGGCGTCGGCGCCGGCGGTGACCGCGGCGCGGCAGACGTCGACGGTGCGGGCGATCGGGGTGCGCCCGTCGAACGGGCAGTCCCAGGCGGTGGCGACGACGACCTCCAGCGAGCCGCCGGCGCCGTGCGCCAGCGCGGCCACCTCGCCGACGCCGGTCAGGGCCTCGGCGGTGGAGCGGCCGGCGTTGGCCCGGCTGTGCCCGTCGGAGGCGGACACGACCAGCTCGAGGTCGGCGATGCCGGCGTCGACCGCGCGCACCGCGCCGCGGGGGTTGGCGACCAGCGCCGACCAGTGCACGCCCGGCCACCGGGACAGCTCGGCGGCCACCCGGTCGGCGTCGGCCAGCGCCGGGACGGCCTTCGGCGAGACGAACGACGTCACCTCGATGCGGCGCACGCCGGTGGCCACCAGCGCCTCGAGCATCGCGAGCTTGCCCTCGAGCGGGACGGGGGCCTCCAGCTGCAGCCCGTCCCGCATGCCGACCTCGCGGACGTCCACCGCCGTCGGCAGCACCAGGTCGAAGTCCGACGGCACCGCTGCCCTCCTGTCTGCTCGCCCGGACGGGGGAACCCGACCATCCTGCCTCGTGAGGGGGTTCCACGTGGAACGGAGGAGGTAATGACTGGGGTCGGTACACCGAGCCGAGGTGCGGGAGGAGGCGCCGTGGACGGAGGGCGTGCCACGGGCACCCTGCCGCCCCCCGATCTGGGCAGCGCGTTCACCAACTCGCCGATGGGCGTGGCGCTGAGCACCCCGGAGGGCGTGCTGATCGAGGCGAACGCCGCGCTCGGCGAGCTGCTCGGCCGCGACCCCGGGTCGTTGCGCGGCACGACGCTGTCCGCCGTCACCCACCCCGAGGACGTGGCCGGCGCGGAGGCCGTCCTCACCGGCCTGCGGGAGAGCCGCGGCCGGGCCCGGCACGAGTGCCGGATGGTGCGGTCCGACGGGGAGGTCGTGCCGGTCCAGGTGACGTCGTCCTGGGTCGACGGCACCCCGGACGTCACCCCGCCCCACCTGGTCCTGGTGGTCGAGGACGTCACCGAGCGCAAGGCGATGGAGGCCCGGCTGCTGCACCTGTCGGCGCACGACCCGCTCACCGGGCTGCCCAACCGGCTGCTGTTCCACGACCGGCTGCGGCACGCGCTCGAACGCGGCCACCGCGAGCACACGCCGACCTGCGTGCTGGTGCTCGACCTCGACGGGTTCAAGGCGGTCAACGACCAGTTCGGTCACCCCGTCGGTGACGCCGTCCTCGTGGCCGTGGCCGGCCACCTGGCGTCGGTGCTGCGGGCCAGCGACACCGCCGCCCGGCTGGGCGGCGACGAGTTCGCCGTCGTCTGCGAGAACACCGAGCGGGCGGACGCCGAGGTGCTGGCCACACGGCTGCGGGAGGCGTTCCCCGGCTCGCTGAGCATCGGCTCGACCACCGTGCGGGTGGGCCTGAGCATCGGCATCGGCTCGGTCGACGGCGGGGTGGACCCCGAGGACGCGCAGGAGGCCGTGGTCCGGGAGGCCGACGCGGCGATGTACGCCGACAAGGCCCGCCGCCGCTGAGCTCCCTCAGGCGCGCGGGCCGGCCCAGCCCACCGTGCGCGGCAGCCGGGCGAACACCGCGGTGAGCACCGGCAGCGGCAGCGCGAGCACGAGGAACGCGGTGAAGCCGGCCACGTCGTCGGCGTCCTGCGTCGCGGCGCCGACGACGAGGGCGAGGAAGAGGACGACGACCGAGGCGAGCGCTGAGGCGAACAGGACCGTCGGGGAGTGCCGGCCCAGCAGCCGCGCCGCCCCGGTGACCAGCCCGGCCGCGCAGGGGAGGCCGAGCAGCAGCGTGACGGTGATCGGGTCGTCCTCGGCGCCGGTGAGCACCGCGACGAGGAAGGCCAGCGACACCAGCGCGGTCAGGCCGCCGGTGACGAAACCGAGCACGGCCGCGGTGGTCGCCGTCCCCGGCCGCCCGGGACCGTGCGGCCACGCCGGAGGCGCGAGCGGCACCGCCACCCAGCCGGGACCGTACGGACCCGGCTGGGGGTGGGGCGGGACCTGCGCGTAGGGCGGCACGGGGCCGTACCGGACGCCGTGGACGTGCTGGGCGCCGTACGTGGGCTGGTTGCCGTACGCGGGCGGCGGGGGAGGGGGGACGGACCCGGGCGGGACGACGTCCCACTCCTGCTCGTACGGCTGACCGCTCATGCGCCCAGTCTGCGGTCGCCGCCCTCCCGGGACGGGGGTCCGACCCCGTGTCCACACCCGACCGTGGCAGAAATGGCCATTCCTGCCGCGCCTGTGGACGACGACGGCGGGATGTGGGCCGCGCAGGCCACCCTCTCCCGGTGCCCGGTCCTGCTCGGTTCGTCACCGGCGTCTTCGTCGGGAGTCACGCCGTGTCCACCGGTGACCTGACGTCGCGGCACCTGCGGTCGTTCCGCCGCGTCGTCCAGGGCGTCCACGCCGATCCCGCGCTGCTGTTCGACCACCGGCTGCGCTGTGAGGCGGTGGCTCTGCTGCTGCCTCCCGGCGCGGTCCTGGGCGGCAGCTCGGCAGCGGGGTGGCACGGCCTCCGTGGCCCGGGCAGGACGACCCCGTCACCGTGCTGCGGCCCGCCGGCCTCGAGTGGATGGGTCCCCGAGGGGTGCGGGTGCACCGGAGCGCGGTCGATCCGGGAGGGGTCGAGGCGCGCGACGGTGTCCCGCTCAGCACTGCCCTGCCCACGTGCTGGGACGTCGCCGCGTCGGAACCGCTGGGGACCGCGGTCGCCGGCCCGGACGCGATGGTCAGGGCGGACTCCGTCTCCCGCGAGGACCTGTCGGCCACCGTGCGCGCCGGCTCGGGACGGTGGGGTGTGACCCGGGTGCGCCGGGCGGTGTCCCCGGTCGACCCGCGGGCCGAGTCGGGTCCGGAGTCCCGCGTGCGGGTGGCGCTCGTGACGGGCCGGCCTCGTGCCCCGAACCGCAGGTCGAGGTCCGGCACGCCGGCCGCTTCGTCGCCCGGGTCGACCTCGCCTTCCCCGAGGCGCGGCTCGCGGTCGAGTACGAGGGGGAGCACCACGTCGGCGGCGTCCAGATCGTCCGCGACGACGAGCGACGTGCACGGCTGAGGGCGGCCGGCTGGCGGGTCATCCGCCTCAGCGCGGCCGACCTCCGTGCCCTGGACGCCGCCGTCCGGCGCGTCCTGGCGGCCCTGACCGCGACCCGGGCGGCAGGAACGGCCATTCCCGCCGCCCGGGGTCAGGGCTCGGGTCAGGCGCCGAGGGCGGCACCGACGACGGCGCGGGCCTCCTCCTGCACCTGCGCGAGGTGGTCGGGGCCCTTGAACGACTCGGCGTAGACCTTGTAGACGTCCTCGGTCCCCGACGGGCGGGCGGCGAACCAGGCGTTCTCGGTGACGACCTTCAGCCCGCCGATCGCGGCGTCGTTGCCGGGCGCGCGCGTGAGCTTGGCCGTGATCGGCTCGCCGGCGAGCTCGGTGGCGGTGACGTCCTCCGGCGACAGCTTCCCCAGGGCGGCCTTCTGCTCGCGGGTGGCCGGGGCGTCCACCCGCGCGTAAGCCGATTCGCCGTACCGCCCGGTCAGCTCCGCGTGCAGCTGCGACGGCGAGCTGCCCGTCACCGCCTGGATCTCGCCGGCCAGCAGCGCGAGCAGGATGCCGTCCTTGTCCGTGGTCCACACCCCGCCGTCGCGGCGCAGGAACGACGCCCCCGCGGACTCCTCGCCGCCGAACCCGACCGACCCGTCGAGCAGGCCGGGCACGAACCACTTGAACCCGACCGGCACCTCGACCAGCCGCCGCCCCAGCCCGCCGACGACGCGGTCGATCAGCGACGACGACACCAGCGTCTTGCCGACGGCGACGTCCCCGCCCCACTCCGGGCGGTGCGCGAACAGGTAGGAGATCGCGACGGCGAGGAAGTGGTTGGGGTTCATCAGCCCGGCGTCGGGGGTGACGATCCCGTGCCGGTCGGCGTCGGCGTCGTTGCCGGTGGCGATCGCGTAGTCGGCGCGCTTGCCGATGAGCGAGGCCATCGCCGACGGCGACGAGCAGTCCATCCGGATCTTGCCGTCCCAGTCGAGCGTCATGAACCGCCACGTGGGGTCGACCAGCGGGTTGACCACGGTGAGGTCGAGCCGGTGCCGCTCGGCGATCGCCGCCCAGTAGTCGACGCTCGCCCCGCCGAGCGGGTCGGCGCCGATCCGGACACCGGCCGAGCGGACGGCGTCGAGGTCGAGCACCGCGGGCAGGTCGTCGACGTAGGTGGCGACGTAGTCGTACCGCTGCGCCGCCGCGTGCGCCCGGGCGAACGGCACCCGCCGCACGCCGTCGAGCCCGGCGGCCAGCAGCTCGTTGGCGCGGTCGGCGATGACCTTCGTGGCGTCGGTGTCGGCCGGGCCGCCCGAGGGCGGGTTGTACTTGAAGCCGCCGTCGCGGGGCGGGTTGTGCGACGGGGTGACGACGATGCCGTCGGCCAGGCCGCTGCTCTTCCCCCGGTTGGCGCCGAGGATCGCGTGGCTCACCGCCGGGGTGGGCGTGTACCGCCCGGCGGCGTCGACGAGCACGGTGACGTCGTTGGCGACGAGCACCTCCAGCGCGCTGGCCCACGCCGGCTCGGACAGCGCGTGGGTGTCGCGGCCGAGGAACAGCGGCCCGTCGAAGCCCTGCGCCGCCCGGTACTCGCAGATCGCCTGGGTGGTGGCCAGGATGTGCGCCTCGTTGAACGCGGTGTCGAACGCCGACCCGCGGTGCCCCGAGGTCCCGAACGAGACCCGCTGCGCCGGATCGGCCGGGTCGGGCACCAGCGTGTAGTAGGCGGTCACCAGCGAGGCGACGTCGACCAGGTCGGACGGAGCGGCCGGCTGGCCGGCGCGGGGATCGGTCACGCCGCCGATCCTGGCCCGACCGGGGCCCGGCTGGCGACCCGGCGTCACCCCACCCGGGCGGTCGTCCGCCGCACCCGGAGGCCGTCGAGCAGCAGGCCGGCGGCCAGCGAGGCGCCGGCGCCCTCCCCGGCGCGCAGCCGCAGGTCCAGCAGCGGCTCCAGGCCGAGGGCGTGCAGCACCAGCTCGTGCCCGCGCTCGCGGCTGCGCTGCCCGGCGAGCAGGCAGGCCTGCGCGCCGGGTTCGAGCAGCACGGCGGCCAGTGCGGCCACCGAGACCGCGAACCCGTCCAGGACGACGGGGGTGCGCGCCGCCGCGGCGCCGAGGACCGCCCCGGCCAGCACGGTGAGCTCCGGCCCGCCCAGCTCGGCCAGCGCCCGCACGGGATCCAGACCGCTCCCGGCCCGGGCCACCGCCGCGGCCACCACGGCGCGCTTGCGCTCGAGGACCTCGCTGTCGGCGCCGGACCCCAGCCCGGTGACGTCGGCGGGGTCGGCGCCGAGCAGCCCGGCGGCCAGGGCGGCGGCGACGGTCGTGTTGCCCACGCCCACCTCGCCGAGCGCGAGCAGGCCGTCGCGGGCGCCCAGGTCCCGCCCGGCGGCCAGCAGCCGCTCGACGTCGGCGGCGGTCAGGGCGGGGGCCGCGGCCAGGTCGCCGCGCGGGCCGGCCGGGCGGGCGTCCACCGCGCCCGGCAGCGGGTCGCCGTCCACCCCGGCGTCGACGACGACCGTCGTCAGCCCGGCCGCGGCCGCGGCGGTGGCGCCGACCGAGGTGCCGGCCAGCGCGGCGCGGACGACGTCGCGGGTGACGTGCCCGCCGTAGGCCGAGACGCCGAGCGCGGCGACCGGGTGGTCGGCGGCGGCCAGCACGAGCGCGCCGCCGGTGACGTCGCCGCGGCCGAGCGCCACCACGCGGTCCACCGCACGGTCGAGCACGCCGAGCGAGCCCGGGGGAGTGAGCAGGCGGTCGGCCTCGTCGCGGGCGCCGACCACGTCCTCGCGCCCGGGCGCGCGCAGGTGCGACGGCGGAGCGGTGGGGCCGCCGTCGTCGGCGGGCCAGCGGTCCTCCAGGACGACGGCGTCCAGCGGCAGCCGCCGCGACCAGCCGGCCCGCTCCAGCCCGGGGGCAGGCGGGCGCTCGTCGGGCCAGCCCAGGCACAGCCAGCCGAGGGTGGCCACGCCGTCGGGCAGGCCGACCAGCCCGGCCAGCTCCTCGGGACGGAACAGCGTCACCCAGCCCATGCCCAGGCCCTCGGCGCGGGCGGCCAGCCACAGGTTCTGGATCGCAGCGGCGCAGCTCCACAGGTCGGCGTCGGGGAAGGTCGCGCGGCCCAGCACGCCGGCCGCGGGCGTGCGCCGGTCGCAGCAGACGACGATCCCCAGCGGCGCCTCGCGTACGCCCTCGAGCTGCAGGTCGAGCAGCCGGCGGGCGGCGTCGGGCTCCATCTGCGCGGCCTGGCGCAGCCGTTCGCGGTCGGTGAGGACGGCGGCGCGGTCCCGGACGCCTGCGTCCCGGACGACGACGAACCGCCACGGCTGGCTGTGCCCGACCGATGGCGCCGCGTGCCCCGCGGCCAGCACCCGGCGCAGGACGTCGTCGGGCACCGGGTCGGGGCGGTAGCGGCGGACGTCGCGGCGGGCGGCGACGACGGCGTAGAGACCCCCGGCGTCGTCGGGCATGGCCCAGCCGGCGGGGTCGCCGGCCCGCTGGGCCGCCGAGGTGGCGTCGCCGATGACCGGGACCGGCCGCGGGTAGGTCACGGGTGCCGCCTCCGCAGCCGGGCGGGGGCCCGGCGGGTCCAGGCCTCGTCGAGCAGGTCGGCGACGACGTCCGGGTCGGCCGCGGCGAGGTCGACCCGCACGCCCGAGAGCCGCTTCCCCCACCACAGCAGCGAGACCGCGCCGCCCTCGGCCGCGCGCGCCTCCGACTCCCCGAGCATGACGTTGAGGATGCCCGGTGCCCACAGCGTGGCGAGCACGGCGGTCCCCAGCCGGAACGACGGCCGGCCGTGGTGGTCGGCCTCGGTGACCTCCGGCAGCGCCAGGGCCAGCGCGCGGACCTGCTCCTCCGTCACGCCCGCCCCCCGGTCATCCCTCCAGCCTCGCAGCGGCCGGTGACGGCCTCCAGTCGCCGGCGGGCACGACGGGACGGCTCAGGCGCTCGCCGCGATCCCCGCGAGGAGCGCGATCCCGATGATCCCCACCCCCTCGACGGCGGCGACGGGCTCACGCGCGACTGCGGGGGAGTCGTCGCCCCGGACGGGCCGCTGACGACGTCTTCCCCGCAGGTGCCGGCGACCACCCCGCAGGGGCGCTCCCGAGGGACGCCCCTCAGCCCTCGACGGCGTCCAGGAAGCGGCGGAGCGTCTCGAGGAAGACCTCGGGCTGCTCGGAGTGCACCCAGTGGCCGGCGTTCTTCACCTTGACCAGCCGCGTGCGGGGGAACAGCTCCTCCATGCGCGGCCGGTCCTCCGGCAGCACGTAGTGGCTGTTCGCGCCGGCGATCCAGAGCACCGGGCCGTCGAAGGTGGCACCGGGCAGCGGATCGGGGAAGCCGCGCAGCTCGCCGAGGTCGCGCTCGAGGGTCTCCAGGTTCAGCCGCCACCGCCACCGGCCCGAGCCCACACCCTCGCGGACCAGGCTCTGCAGCAGGAACGACCGCACCATCGTGCTGGGCACCGCCTCGCGCAGCGCCCGGTCGGCGTCCTCCCGGGTGCGCAGCGCGCCGAGGTCCACCGCCCGCATCGCGGCGATGAACGCGCCGAACGGGGAGGCCTCCTCGTCGGGGTCGTCGGTGCGGCCGCCGGACACCGGGTACTCGACCGGCGCGATGTCGACGACGACCAGCGCACGCAGCAGCTCCGGCCGGCGCAGCGCCAGCTGCATCGCCACCTTGCCGCCCATCGAGTGCCCGACCAGCGTCACCGGCTCGCCGAACGACTCCAGCTCCGCGGCCACCAGCCCGGCCATGTCCACGTAGTCGACGCGGTCGGTCCACGGCGAGTGCCCGTGGTTGGGCAGGTCGAGCAGCGTCACCCGGTGGCGGTCGGCCAGCCCCTTGGCCGCCGTCGTCCAGTTCTTGCCCTGGCCGAACAGCCCGTGGACGAACACCACCCGCGGGCCGGCCTCGCCGACGGTGCGCGCCGCCAACCCCTCGTCAGACTGCGGCCCCATCCGGCGATTCCACCAGATCCGCGGGCGACGGCGACCTACCGTGCCGGGGACGACGGGGGAGGTCCCAGCATGCCCGGACGGCGCCGCGCCGCCACGACCACCGAGCGCCGGACGAGGAAGCGGCGGTCGACGGCCCGCCGGCCGGCGGTGCCCGACCTGCCCACCGCCGGCGCCGGCGAGCGGGTGTGGGTGCTCGCCGTCCCGTTCCGCGCCCCGGCCCCCGGCGCCGCCTGGCACGCCGGGCTGCAGGCGCACGTGTGGGTCGGCGCGCAACTGCCGCCGGCGCTGGCGCCCTACGACCCGCCGCCGTACACCCTCGAGCGCTTCCTCGAGGACGAGCTCAACGAGACGCCGCGGCCGCTGCCCGAGGGCCGGCCGATGATCCCCCGCGACGAGCAGTGCACCGGTGCCGAGGCCGTCGTCACCTCCGCCGCGGCCGGGCACCGGGTGTTCCTGCTCGGCGACGACCCCGGCGTCGGCAAGACCGGCACGGCGGTCATGGCCGCCCGGGAGATCTGCGAGCTGCGCGGCGGGGAGCGGGTGCTCGTCGTCGCCGACCGCCCGGCGGCCATCACCATCCCGCACTGGACCCGCTCGATCGCCGGCTTCGGCGACGGCGGCCTGCGCTGGTGCGTCACCACCTGGGACCGGCTGGCCAAGGTGTCGAAGACGTCGTTCGACGTCGTGATCGCCGACGAGGCGCACATGGTCCGGCACACGACGACGCAGCGGTGGAAGCACTGGAAGGCGGTCTCCGGCGGCGCCCGCGCGAAGGACGCCCCGTTCGTCGTCGCCGCCACCGCCACCCCGGCGCACACCCCGCTGGAGCTGCCCTACCTGGCGCCGCAGTTCGCCCAGGTGCACGGTGAGCCGCTGCGCGCCTGGGCGGACCTGCCGGCGAAGCTCGCCGAGCACGGGTTCCACGTGGAACGCGGCCGCTACGGCTGGGCGTGGACCGAGGACGCCGACGCCCGCCGCGCCGACCTCGCCCGGCTCCAGGGCTGGCTGGCCGACGCCGACCCGCCGGCCACGCTGCACCGCCCGGCACCGTGGGGACCGGTGTCGGTGACCGGGACACCGGTGGCGCTCACCCCCGCCGAGCAGGCCGCCTACGAGTCGGAGTGGCAGGAGTTCCGCGCCGAGATGCAGCTGGCGCGCCGGGCCCGGCAGAGCGCCCGCGGCCGCGCCGCGCTGCTGCGGTTCCGGCAGAAGGCGGGGCTGATCCGCGCGCAGGCGACCGTCGACTGGGTGCGCGCCCAGGTCGAGGCCGAGCGGCAGGTCGCGGTGTCGGTGGAGTTCGTGGAGACCGCGGCCGACCCGATCCGCGAGGCGCTGCTGGACTCCGGCATCGCGGTGGCGTCGATCTACGGGCGCGACCGGTTCGACGTCGAGGCCGAGCGGCTGCGCTTCCAGACCGGCGAGGCCCCGGTCTGCGTGTTCACCGTGACCGCCTCGATCAGCCTCCACGCCGGCGAGCTGCTGCCCGGCGGGACGACCGCCTCGACGACGCCGCGGGTGGGGCTGTTCCACCAGCCGCGCTTCTCCGGCATCCAGGCCCGCCAGGTCACCGGCCGCACCCACCGCGACGGGCAGGTCTCCCCGTGGCGGGTGGCCTTCGCGGAGGGCACGGTCGAGGAGCAGGTGGCCCGGGTGATGGTGGAGCGGCTGGCGGTCAGCGGGTCGACGGCGGGCGCGGACACCTCATCGCTGCAGGAGATCGCCGAGCTGCTCGACGCGGACTGGCTGCCGCCGGCCGCGCTCACGGAGGGCTGAGGCACGCCGTCCGGCCGCTAGCCTGCGACCCCGTGATCATGGTCGCGGCCGTCGGTACCGCCCTGCTCGCCGCCCTCGCCGTCTTCCAGCTCGCGCTGGCCGGCGGCGCGCCGCTGGGGCGGTTCGCGTGGGGCGGGCAGCACGTCGTCCTGCCGCCGCGGCTGCGGGTGGGCAGCGTGGTGTCGATCGGGGTCTACGCCGCCGTGGCGCTGCTGGTGCTGCAGGCGGCCGGGGCCGTCGACCTGCTGCCCCGCGGGCTCGTCGAGGTCGGCATGTGGGTCCTGACCGGGTACTTCGGGCTGGGCGTGGTCCTCAACGCGATCTCCCGGAGCCGGCCCGAGCGGCTGGTGATGACGCCCGTGGCGCTCGCGCTGGCCGCCGTCTGCCTGGTGCTGGCGCTGGGCTGAGCGGCGCATCCGCCCGTCCCCCACCGCGGAAGGAGAGGGGGAGGGAGGACCGATGGCACAGGTGCGGGACGTCCCCGGCGGCTTCGCCGCGGACACCACGACGAGCGACCCGGACGCCGTCTGGCGCCGCTGGACCGATCCCGGGACGTGGGGGGAGTGGGACCGCGGGCTGCGCGGCGCCGCGCTCGACGGGCCGTTCGGGCCGGGCACCCGCGGGGTGCTCACCGGCCTCGACGGCCGGCGCTCGCGGTTCGTCGTCCGGGAGGTGGAGCCGCGGCGGCGGATCGTCGTCGACGTGCCGCTGCCCGGTGGGGCGATGATGCTGACCCGCAGCCTGGCCGGTGCGCGCCCGGAGCACGCGGTCACCTTCCGGGGTCCGCTCGGCGCCCTGTGGCGGACCGTGTTCGGGCGGCGGTTCCGGCCGCTGCTCGGCCCGACCGTCGAGGCGGTGGCCGGCGCCCGAGCCGCGCTACGCACCCGGGCCGGAGGAGAGCCGGCGGGCCGCCGAGGTGTGGAGGAAGCCGGCGATCCCGAGGACCGCCAGCCCGCTCACGGCGTGCAGGCCACCCCAGACGGCCCCCTCGTCGGCCAGTGCCCTCAGCAGGCTCTGGCCGACGAAGGTGAGCAGGGCCAGCACCAGGGCGAGGACGACGTCGCGGGTGCCCGCGCGGGCGACCAGCGCCAGGACGAGCACGACGGCGGACAGCGCGGGGATCACGGTGAAGCCGTTGGTCACGTGGGCGTCGAAGCTCCCGCCGAAGGTGCCGAGCCCGGCGAGGAAGAACTGCACGACGACGGCGAGCAGCAGCAGGGCCAGCGCCAGCCGGTAGGCGACCAGCGCGCCGTGCCGCGGTCCGCCGGCTCGTGCCCGCGTCGTCGTCGGGGTCTCGGGAGCGGTCATGGCGGCCTCCTGACGGGTGCCTGCCGGCCAGGGTCCGGCGGCTCCGGACCGGCGTCCAGGGTCTGTCGTCCCGGCGTAGGACGATGGGGGCGTGCGGCAGGAGGCGAGCGTCCTGCACCTGGACCTGGACGCGTTCTTCGCCGCCGTCGAGCAGCGCGACAAGCCCTCGCTGCGAGGCCGGCCGGTGGTCGTCGGCGGCACCGGCGGGCGCGGCGTCGTCGCGACGGCGTCCTACGAGGCCCGCGCGTACGGCGCCCGCTCGGCGATGTCGACGGCGGAGGCGCGGCGCCGCTGCCCGCCCGGGACGGCGTTCCTCGGCGGCCGGTTCGCCGCCTACCGGCGGACCTCCGACGTCGTCATGGAGCTGCTGCGCGAGCTGTCGCCGCTGGTCGAGCCGGTGTCGATCGACGAGGCCTACGTCGACCTCGCCGCCGGCCCCGGGCACGACCTGTCCGTCGAGGGCGTCACCGCGCTCGCCCGCGGGCTCAAGGCCCGCATCGCCGAGGCCACCGGCGGGGTGACCGGCTCGGTGGGCGTCGGCAGCTCCAAGCTCGTGGCCAAGATCGGCTCCGACCTGGACAAGCCCGACGGCCTCGTCGTCGTCGCGCCCGGCACGGAGCTGGACGTGCTGCACCCGCTGCCGGTCACCCGGCTCGGCGGCGTGGGCCCGGCGACGGCGGAGCGGCTGCGGCAGGTCGGCGTCGCGACGGTGGCGCAGCTGGCCGCCAAGTCCCTGCCCGACCTCGTCGCGCTTGCCGGGAAGGCGCACGGCAGCGGGCTGTACCGGCTGGCGCGGGCCGAGGACGACCGGCCGGTGGTCGCCGAGCGCGAGGCCAAGTCGGTGTCGCACGAGGAGACCTTCGAGCGGGACCTCACCGACCTCGCCGAGCTGAACCGGCTGATCGACTCGATGGCCACCCGGGTGGGCGCGCGGCTGCGGTCCTCGGCGCTGTCCGGGCGCACCGTGACGCTCAAGCTGCGCCGCTACGACTTCACCACGCTCACCCGCTCGCAGACGCTGCCGCAACCCACCGACGACGCCCGCCAGGTGGCCTCGATCGCCCGGCGGCTGCTCGTCGAGGCCGGCACCGGCGGGGGCCTGCGGCTGATCGGCGTCGGCGTCTCGGGCCTGTCCCAGTACGCCCAGGGCGACCTGTTCGCCGACGACGACCCCGGCGCGCCCGACGAGTCGGAGGCCGACGCCGTCCTCCAGGAGGCCGCCCGGACCGCCGGCCCGGCCGACCGGCGGTGGTGGCCCGGGCAGGACGTCGTGCACGACGACCACGGCCCGGGCTGGGTGTGGGGCCGCGGGCTGGGCCGGGTGACGGTGCGCTTCGAGGGGCCGCTGACCCCGCCCGGCCCGGTGCGGACCCTGACCGCCGACGACCCCGCACTGCACCCGGGCGACCCGCCGGACTGGCGGCCCACGACGATGGAGCCGTGAGCGAGAACCTCTGGCTGCGGATGACCGAGGCCGACCCGGGGCACTCGGCGGCCTACGTCAAGCGGTTCAAGGACCTGGCCGCCGGCGGGATGGACATCGTCGGCGAGGCGCGGCTGGTCGACGCGATGCTGCCGCGGCGGTCGCGGGTCCTGGACGCCGGCTGCGGCCCGGGCCGGGTCGGCGGCCACCTCGCCGCGGCCGGGCACGACGTCGTCGGGGTCGACGTCGACCCGGTGCTGATCGCCGCGGCGGAGGAGGACCACCCGGGCGCGCGCTGGCTGGTCGGCGACCTGGCCACGCTCGACCTGCCCGACCGGTTCGACGCGATCGTGTGCGCGGGCAACGTGGTCACGTTCCTCGCGCCGTCCACCCGGACCGAGGTGCTGCGGCGGTTCCGGGCGCACCTGGCCGACGGCGGGCGCGCCGTCGTCGGCTTCGGCGCCGGGCGGGACTACGCCTTCGACGCGTTCCTCGCCGACGCCCGCGCCGGCGGGCTGGAGCCGGACCTGCTCCTGTCGAGCTGGCACCTGCACCCGTTCACCGCGCAGTCGGACTTCCTGGTCGCCGTCCTCCGGGTCAGCTGACCCCGGCGAGCCGGCCGACCACCCGCAGGCCGGCGTCGAGGTGGACGACGAGGGTCGCGCCGTCGGCGCCGCGCAGGTGCGCCGCGAACAGGCCCGCGGCGTCGACCTCCAGCCACTCGATGGTCGCGCCGGGCGCCTCGGCGAGCGCGGCGGCGGCCACCTCGACGGCGACGTCGGCGGTCAGCTCCGGCGGCAGCGGGCGGCGCGGGGTGCGCACCCAGGCGTGCCGGCCGACGGTCTCGGTGCTGCGGTACACGGTGGCCTCCTCGGGGTCCGGCAGCGGGGGTGCCGCCGTGCCCCCGAGACTCGGCCGCCCGCCTGGGAGCCCCCTGGGGACGACGTACGAGTTCCCCCGGGCGACTCAGCGGCAGCCGAGGGCGAGGGTGAGCTCGAGGACCGTCTGCGGGTCGTCGAGGTGCCTGCCGAACAGCTCCCGCAGCTGCCCCATCCGGTAGCGCACCGTCTGCGGGTGGACGAACAGCTCCGCGGCCACCTGCTCGCGCCGGCCGTGGTGCAGCAGCCACGAGCGCAGCGTCTCCACCAGCTTCTCCCGCGGGCCGGGGCCGAGGCCGTCGAGCGGGGCGAGCACCTGCGCGCGCAGGTCGGCCAGCGCCTCGCCGTCGGCGCGCAGGACCAGGTCGGCCAGCCGCTGCTCGGTGTCCACGGGCGCGTCGCCGTCCGGGGACAGGCCCACCTGCAGCGCCCGCAGCGCCCGCGAGTACGACGAGCGCGCCTCCTGCCACGGCCGCGCCGGCCCGACGACGGCGTCGCGGCCGGAGAGCACCTTCAGCAGCGCCGCGCGGGCGAACCCCTCGGCGTCGGGCACCAGCAGCACCGCCCGCTCGGTCGAGGGCTCCGCCCCGGGCAGGTCCTCGCCGGCCTGCAGCGTGCGCGCGTCGAGCACCGCCGTCGCCTCGCGGACGCCGGCCTCGGACAGCAGGACGGCGGTCAGCGTGCGCGGCGGCGTCCAGTCCGCCCGCTCGGCTGCGGTGATCAGCTCGTACGGGGGCGCGCCGGTGACCAGCAGCTCGGCCAGCCGCTCCAGGTGCCGCCGCCGCACCCGGCCGCTGGCCGCGAGCTGGTCGGCGTGCCCGGAGGCGCTCGCCGCCGAGAGCTGGTCGATGTAGGCGAACACCAGCTCGGCGAAGCGGGCCAGCGCCGCGGCGGGCATGCCGGCCGCCACCGCCGTCTCGCTCAGGTGCCGCCAGGCCACCCGGGCGCCGACCCGGTAGGCCGACAGCAGGGCGTCCATCGACCGGCCGGTGCGCGCCTCCCCGCGCCCGAGTGCGTAGGCGCTCTCGATCGCGGGGTCCACCGGCCGGCTGGCGTCCGCCCCGCCGGTCGCGAGCTCCAGGAAGCCGCCGAGGGCGAGCTGGACGGCGTTCTCGATCTTGCGGCCCATGGGCCCGCGGAAGGCCTCGGCGTAGCTGGGCACCTCGACGACGATCGCCGCGACCGTCCGCTCGGCGACCGACGGCAGCTCCGTGCGCATCGCCGCCGCGACGTCGGCCGCGAAGGTCTCCTGCACCGTCACGTGACCTCCTCGTGACCTCACTTGTTCGCCGAGGACAGTATCCGCGCCCACGTTCACGTCGAGGGCACAGGTGATTACGCGCTCCGCAGGGAACTGTAGGGACATGACCGCGACCGTTCCGCGCCCTTCCCCGGCCCGGCCGGCCCTGAAGGCGCTGCGCGACCGCGCCCTGCGCCTCGCCGAGCTCGTCACCACCCCGCTGCTGCCCGCCGACTACCTCGACCTGGTCGACCCGCTGCGCGCCGGCGCCGACCTGCGCGGACGGATCGAGGCGGTCGTGCCCGAGACCCGCGACGCGGCCACCGTGGTCATCCGGCCCGGCGCCGACTGGCAGGCGCACCGGCCCGGCCAGTACGTGCGCATCGGCATCGACGTCGACGGCGTCCGGATGTGGCGGGCCTACTCGATCACCTCCGACCTCGGCCGCACCGACGGCTGCTTCACCGTCACGGTGAAGGCCATCCCCGGCGGCAGGGTCAGCAACCACCTGGTCCGCAGCACCCGGCCGGGCACGATCGTGCAGCTCGACCAGGCCACCGGGGACTTCTGCCTGCCCGAGCAGCGGCCGGCCAAGGCGCTGTTCGTCACCGCCGGCTCCGGCATCACCCCGGTGATGGGGATCCTGCGCAACCACCCCGAGCTCACCGACGTCGTCCTGGTGCACTCCGCGCCCACGCGCGACGACGTCGTCTTCGGCGCCGAGCTGCGGCAGCTGGCCGCCGACGGCCGCCTCCGGCTGGTCGAGCAGCACACCGACACCGCCGGGATGCTCGACGCCGCCGCGCTCGCCGCCCTGGTCCCCGACCTCGCCGAGCGCGCCACCTGGGCCTGCGGCCCGGTCGGCATGCTCGAGGCGCTCGAGGAGCACTGGGCCGCCGCCGGCATCGCCGACCGGCTCTACACCGAGCGGTTCCGCCCGAAGGTGCTCGTCACCGGCGAGGGCGGCACGGTCACCTTCACGAGGAACGGGTCGTCGCTCGAGGCCGACGGCGCCACCCCGATCCTCGACGCCGCCGAGGAGGCCGGCGTCCTCATGCCCAGCGGCTGCCGCATGGGCATCTGCTACGGCTGCGTCCTCCCGCTGCGCGAGGGCGCCGTCCGCGACCTGCGCACCGGCGAGGTCACCACCGCCGCCCCCGGCGACGGCGTCCTCGTCCAGACCTGCATCAGCGCCGCCGCCGGCGCCTGCGACATCGACCACTGACCGCCTCCCGACCGAGGAGCCGCACCACATGACCGTCCTGCAGAAGAAGTCCGACAACCCCATCGAGCACCTCACCCCCGAGGACGTCGAGCTCATCGGCAAGGAGCTCGACGAGATCCGCCAGGGCGTGATGGACAGCCGCGGCGAGTCCGACGCGCGCTACATCCGCAAGGTCATCGACGTGCACCGCAAGATCGAGCTGGGCAGCCGCGCCGTCCTGCTGGCCTCGGGCTTCCCGCCGGCCTGGATCGCCGGGACCATCGGCCTGTCGATCGCCAAGATCCTCGAGAACATGGAGATCGGGCACAACATCCTCCACGGGCAGTGGGACTGGATGCGCGACCCGAAGATCCACTCCACGACGTGGGAGTGGGACATGGCCAGCCCGGCCGAGCAGTGGAAGCACTCGCACAACGAGCTGCACCACACGTACACGAACGTGATCGGCAAGGACAACGACCTCGGCTACGGCATCATGCGCGTCGACGAGGACCAGCCGTGGGTGCCGATGTACCTCGGCCAGCCGCTGTGGAGCTTCGTCAACGCCTGCTTCTTCGAGTACGGGATCGCCGCCTACGACCTCGAGCTCGGCGCGGTCATCGCCAAGAAGCAGACCGGCGACCCGGACTTCCGCCGGCGCGCCAAGCAGGTGCTGGTCAAGATCGGCCGGCAGGTCCGCAAGGACTACCTGATCCACCCGCTGCTGTCGGGCCCGAACTTCGTCGCCACGCTGGCGGCCAACTTCACCGCCAACATCGTGCGGAACCTGTGGTCGAACTCGGTCATCCTCTGCGGTCACTTCCCCGAGGGCGTCGAGACCTTCGAGAAGAAGTCGATCGACGGCGAGACCCGCGGCGAGTGGTACCTGCGCCAGATGCTCGGCTCGGCCAACATCTCCGGCTCCAAGGCGATGCACATCCTGACCGGGAACCTGTCCCACCAGATCGAGCACCACCTGTTCCCGGACCTGCCGAGCAACCGGTACGCCGAGATCGCCCCGAAGATCCGCGACCTGTTCGACCGCTACGGCCTCAACTACCACACCGCGCCGCTGCCGCAGCAGGTCGGCTCGGCCTGGCACAAGATCATCCGGCTGTCGCTGCCGAACGGCTGGCTGCAGAACACCACCGCCCGCAACCTGCCCTCGCAGCTCGGCAAGCTGTGGAAGATGACGACCGGCAAGCCGCGGGTCCGGCGGGCGCTGCTCCGCGAGCAGGCCGCGATGGCCGCCGCGGCCGCCTGATCCACCGCGCACGCAGAGGGGCCCGGGACGCGACGGCGTCCCGGGCCCCTCGTGTGTCAGCCGGCCGTCAGGAGTTGAGCGGGAGCAGGACCCTCGGGTCGGCGACCGGGACCTCCCACACGTCGCCCGCAGCGTCGGGATCGACGACCTCACCCCGGCCCAGGAAGGCCGCTACCTGCGTCTGCCCCTGCAGTGCCGCCGGGATGCTCGGCTGCAACAGGAACGAGTGCGGGTTGTTCGCCGCGTTGGTCGTCCGGTCGTTGCGGTAGAGGCTGGTCCGCGACCACAGGTGCCCGGCGTCGACGAGCGTGTACGACGTCGGGTTGGGCACCGTCCGGTCACCGAAGGCGACCTGGACCAGCACCCGCTGCGGGTCGATGAGCGGCGCGAAGGTCTCCGGGCTGCCCGGACGGGCGAGCCACGTGGACCGGGCCAGGTACTCCTGGATGGCCGCCGCACCCTGCACGGTCAGGGTCACGGGGCCCTCGCCGCGCAGCGGCATCTGCTCGGTGAAGCCGCCGACGCCGCCGTTGAGCAGTCCGACCGCACCCAGCGCCTGCGCGGTCAGGCCCCGGAACGACGGGGAGAGCCGCGAGATCTCGGTGATCGGGCCGCCGGGCACGTTGAGCACCGAGCGGGTCACCGCCGGGTCGGCCCCGGTGAGCATGGTGCCGTAGATGCCGCCGAAGCTCTGGCCGAAGTACGTCACGTCCCGGCCGGAGAGGTCCGCCGTCCCGTCACCGTCGACGTCCGTGCCGCCCACCGAGCGGACCAACGTCATGATGTCGGCCGCCGTCTGGCGCAGGGCGTCACGGGAGGAGACCGCGGCGGACGCGCCGGTCGCCGACGATCCCTCGGTCGAACCGATCAGGACGTCCTCGTCCTGCTGGTCGACACCACGGCCGTAGCTGGGCAGGCGCCGCTCGCCGGCGGCGGTGGTGATGACCCACTCACCGTCGGGCCCGAGACCGTGGCCGACCACGTTGGTACCGATGGTGGCGATGCCGCGCTGGGCGTTGGTGACCGCCGCGGCGAGGACGTTGGCGTCCGAGCCGGTGAAGCCGTGCCCGAAGACCGCCACCGGCCAGCCGCCGGCCGGCGCGGTGCCAGGGGGCAGCACGGCGACGAAGGGCAGCGTCGCAGCGCTGACCGGCGCCGGCCCCGCGTCGCGCGTGGGCGTCTGCTCGATCGTCACGTCCGGGCGCAGCCAATTGGGCGCCTGGTACGAGCCGAACGCCAGCGTGGCACCGCCGGGCAGCAGTGCGGTCACCGGCTGCGTCACCGCCGCCGAGTTGGTGGGACCGGTGTCCTGGGCGAGGGCAACCCGGGTGCCGGCGACGGGGAAGGCGCCGTCGGTGTGCAGACCCGGGGTGATGTCCAGCGCGGTGAAGGCGCTGCCGCTGTCGATCTGCCGCTGCAGGTCCTGCAGGCCGTCGGTGGCCGACAGGGTGGTGAAGGTGTCCCGGGTGGCCTTGATGGTCGGGCCGCCCTGCACCTCGACCCGGTAGGTCGTGCCGGGCGCGAGCTGCTGTGCCGGGTGGGCGTACAGCGTGTTGGTGGCCGGGTCCCAGACGACGCGGTCGACGCCGGTCCGCCAGCCGCCGCGGTCCTCCTGGATCGTGATCCGCGCGGCGGCCGTCGCGGCGTCGACCGGCTTGCTGAAGCGGATCGCCAGCCGCGGGTCGAGGTCGAAGCCGTCGAGCCGGTTGAGCTGCTGGACCAGGCCGCAGCTGATCGGGGCGCCGCAGTCCGCGGTCGGCAGGTCCACCCGCCGGCCGGTCAACTGGGCGGGGTCGCGGACGGTGAGGGTGTCGGAGGGGAAGACCGAGACCGGCTCGGCCTTCTGCGGGTCGGCCAGCGCGGGGGTCGCGGTGACCGAGAGGGCGGCCGTGAAGGCCAGCGCGCCGACGATCGACGTCGTCGCGCGGTGCCAGCGTCGTTGCTGCAAGGCGTCTCCAGGTGGGGGGAAGGGGGCGCCTCTTCCTAGTCTGCGGTGACTCGGATCACAAGATGATCATCCACAACCGCAGGTCAGGCCGGTCCTGCCCCGTCCGGGGCCGGGAGGACGCCCTCCCGGCCCCCGGACGGAGCGATCACAGGCGGGCGGCCGCGGCCTTGATCGCCTCGCGGATGCGGACGTACGTGCCGCACCGGCAGACGTTCTGGATCTCGTCGATCTCCTCGTCGGTGGGGTCCGAGGTCCGGCGCAGCAGCGCGACCGCCGCCATGATCTGCCCGGGCTGGCAGTAGCCGCACTGCGCGACGTCCTGCTCGAGCCACGCCTCCTGGACCGGGTGCAGCCGGTCGCCGTCGGCCAGGCCCTCGATGGTGGTGACCTCGCGGCCGGCGGCCTCCGCCGTCGGGGTGACGCACGGGCGGATCGCCTCGCCGTCGAGGTGGCTGGTGCAGGCCTTGCAGACGTCGATGCCGCAGCCGTACTTGGGCCCGGTGACGCCGAGTCTGTCGCGCAGCGCCCAGAGCAGGGGCAGGTCGGCGGGGGCGTCGACGGTGACGGTCTCGCCGTTGAGCCGGAAGGTGTAGGTGGGCACGGGGCGCTCCTCAGCGGGGGAAGGGCTCGAAGTCGACGGGGAAGACGAGGGGGAACGACCGCGGCTTCGTCCCGGTCGCGCGGGCGTAGGCGTTGGCGACGGCGCCGACCGCGGCCGGGACGCCGAGCTCGCCGGCGCCGCCGGGCTCGTCGCTGCTGTCGACGACGAACACGCGGACGTCGGGCGGTGAGTCGGCCTGCCGGGTGTAGTGGAACTGGCTGTAGCTGCCCTCGAGCGGCAGCCCGTCGACGACGTGCAGGCCGGCGCGCAGCGTGGTGCCGATGGCGTCGGTGAGGCCGCCGAGCATCTGCGCCTCGAGCCCGCGCGGGTTGACCGCCTTCCCGACGTCGACGGCGATGGTCGCCCGGGTGACCCGCGGGCGCTGCGGGTCCCGCGCGTCGATCTCGACCAGGCAGGCGGTGCAGCCCTTGTACTCGGCGTGGAAGCCGAGGCCCTGCGCCCGGCCGCGCGGCATCCGGCGCCCCCACTGGCCCTCCCGGACGACCGTGTCGAGCACCGTGCGGTGGCGGTCCTCCTTGAGGAAGCGGCGGCGGAACTCGGCCGGGTCCCGGCCGGTGGCCGCGGCGAGCTCGTCGACGACGACCTCCTCGGCCCCGCGGGTGTTCGCCGAGTAGACCGAGCGCCAGCTGCCGGTGTGCATCCGCAGCGGCACCTCGGCCAGCGTCTGCGTGGTGACGCCGAAGTGGTACGGCGAGTGCACGGTGGTGGCGAAGACCGTCTGCGCGAACGAGAGGTTCCCCCCCACCGGCAGCTCCGCGGCCACCGACGTGAGGATCTCGCCGAGGCCGTGCCCGAAGTCGGTCTCCACGCTGGCCACGCGGTGCTCGAAGGTGAGCACGTCCCCGGCGGCGTGCGTGGCCCGGATGCGGTGGTGGCTGGCGGCGCGGGCGCGGCCGTGGCGCATGTCGTCGATCCGCGACCACAGCAGCTTGACCGGCCGCCCGGTGGCCTTCGAGACCCGCGCGGCCTCCAGGGCGGCGTCGGAGAACAGGCGCCGGCCGAACGAGCCGCCGCCCTGGACGACGTGCACGGTCACCCGGGACACCGGCAGGCCGAGCTCGGCGGCGATGGCCTCCTGCGCGACGATCGGCGACTTCAGCGGCGACCAGATCTCCGCCCGGTCCGCGGTCACGTGGGCGATGGCGCAGTTGGGCTCCAGCGGCGCGTGGCTGACGAAGGCGAAGTCGAACTCCGCGTCCACCGTCCGCACCAGCAGGCCGGGCGCCAGTGGCGGCGGGGTGACCGCGCGCAGCTTCCGCCGGATCGACTCGTCGTCCTCGTCGTCGACCGTGCCCGGCCCCCAGGTGGCGCGCACGGCCGCGACGGCGTCGCGGGCCTGGCCGAAGGTCTCGGCGAGGACGGCGACCCCGGTCTGCACCACGGCGACGTCGACGACGCCCGGCATGGCCCGGACCTCGGCCTCGTTGTCCAGCGACCGGACGGTGCCGTTGATCGAGGGCGGGCGGCGCAGCATGGTCGGCAGCGCGCCGGGGACGACGTCGAGGTCGAGGGTGTAGCGCTGCCGGCCGGTCACCATCGCGCGGGCGTCGGTGCGGCTGGTGGGCGTGCCGACCACCCGCTGGGCCGCGGCCGGCTTGGGCGCGGCGAGCGCGACGGCGAGCGTCCGGTCGGCCGCGGCGGCGGACAGCTCGCCGTACGTGGCGGTCCGCCCGCCGGGGCCGCTGACCACGCCGTCGGTGACGGTGAGCGAGGCCGGGGTGGTGCCCCAGCGGAGGGCCGCGGCGGCCAGCAGCCGGGCGCGGGCGACCGCGGCCGCCCGCCGGACCGGGCCGTAGACGCTGCGGATGGTGTTGGAGCCGCCGGTGAGCTGGTTGAACACGAGCTCGGGGCGGGCGTCGGCGAGGGTGACGTCGACGCGGTCCAGCGGCACGTCGAGCTCGTCGGCCAGCAGCATGGCGACGGCGGTGGTGATGCCCTGGCCGACCTCGGCGCGGGGGAGGGCCAGGCCGACCCGGCCCCGCTCGTCGACGGTGACGACGATGAGGTCCTCGGTGGGCTTCCCGGCGAGGATCAGCACGTCACCGAGGTCGAGGAGCTCGGCCGGCGCGGGCAGGGACGGCAGCGCCTGCGCGGTGGCCGGGCCGGCCACCTCGGCGACGACCTGCGCCGCGACGGCGAGCGTCGGCGCGGCGACGAGGTAGGTGAGGAAACGGCGGCGGCTGTGCGTGGGCGCGGGCGCGTCGGTGCGGGGGTGCTCGGGCAGGGTCGTCACGCGATGGCCTCTCGACGGGAAGCGGTCGATCGAGGACACGGCCGGGCTCGGCGGTGCTCGGCCCGGACCAACGAGCGGGCGCGACCGGGGTCACGACGTTGCAGTGCGACGGTGCGTCGTTGCAACGTCGCGCTCGGTGATCCACGTGGAACACCGCGGACGCACGGAGGGCCCGGGACCGTGACGGTCCCGGGCCCTCGTGCGCGTCGGTGCGGCCGGTCGGTCGGCTGTGCCGACTCAGTTGGCCATGCTCAGTTGGCCATGTCGACGAAGCGGCTGTAGTGGCCCTGGAAGGCGACGGTGACGTTCGCCGTCGGGCCGTTGCGGTGCTTGACCAGCATGATGTCGGCCTCGCCGGCCCGCGGGCTCTCCTTCTCGTACATGTCCTCGCGGTGGATCATCATGACCATGTCGGCGTCCTGCTCGATCGAGCCGGACTCGCGGAGGTCCGACAGCATCGGCTTCTTGTCCTGACGCTGCTCGGACCCACGGTTGAGCTGCGACATCGCGATGACCGGGACCTCGAGCTCCTTGGCCAGCAGCTTCAGCGCCCGGGAGAACTCCGAGACCTCCTGCTGGCGGCTCTCGACGCGCTTGCCCGACGTCATGAGCTGGAGGTAGTCGATGACCACGAGCTTGAGGTCGTTGCGCTGCTTGAGCCGCCGCGCCTTGGCCCGGATCTCCATCATGGTCATGTTCGGCGAGTCGTCGATGTAGAGCGGGGCGTCGGCCACCTCGCCCATCCGGCGGGCCAGCTTCGACCAGTCCTCGTCGGACAGCGTGCCGGCGCGCATGTGGTGCAGCGGCACCTTCGCCTCGGCCGACAGCAGACGCATGGTGATCTCGTGCTTGCTCATCTCGAGCGAGAAGATGACGGCCGGCATGTGGTGCTTGACCGTGGCCGACCGCGCGATGTCCAGCCCGAGGGTCGACTTGCCCACACCGGGACGGGCGGCGATGACGACCATCTGCCCGGCCTGCAGGCCGTTGGTCAGCTCGTCGAGGTCGCGGATGCCGGTGGGCACGCCGCGGGCGGTGCCGCCACGGGAGGCGATGGCGTCGAGCTCGTCCATCGTGGGCTGCAGGACGTCCTCGAGGCGCGAGTAGTCCTCGCTCATCCGCTTCTCGGTGACCTCGTAGATCTCCTGCTGCGCCCGGTCGACGATGTCGTCGACGTCGCCCCGCCCGCCGGCCGCGCCGTAGCCCAGCTGCACGACGCGGGTGCCGGCCTCCACCAGGCGGCGCAGGGTGGCCTGCTCGGCGACGATCTGGGCGTAGTAGCCGGCGTTGGCCGCCGTCGGCGTCGAGGCGATGAGCGTGTGCAGGTACACCGCGCCGCCCATCTTGGACAGCTGGTCGGTGCGGTTGAGCTCCGCGGCGACGGTGATCGCGTCGGCCGGCTCACCCCGGCCGTAGAGATCGAGGATGCAGTCGTAGATCACCTGGTGCGCCGGCCGGTAGAAGTCGTTGCCGGTCAGCTGCTCCACGACGTCGGCGATGGCGTCCTTGCTCATCAGCATGCCGCCCAGCACCGACTGCTCGGCCGCGACGTCCTGCGGCGGCTGCCGGTCGTACTCCGGCGCCGTCGCCTGCGGCCGGCTGAAGTCGTCGGCCACCGCCACCTGGGTACCTCCCTCTCCTCGTGGGCACGCGCGCGCGTACAGACCCCGGCCGCCCGGCCGGGGCCCGGTGGGGGAAGCACCAGGACGCCTCGCGTGCCACTCGAACACGCGTTCGAGGACATCACTACCCGGAGCCACCGACAGTTCGTGGTGGTCCGGCGCAGGAGACGACGTTAGGAAGCGGGGACGGACCCGTCCAACACCCGTGTGGGCCGCGTTCTGCACAACTTGTGGACAAGTCGGTGGACAGCCGGAGTCGACATGTGGAGACGGGGAGGACACCGGCCGGTCGTGCCGCGGTCTCGCGGGCGTCACCTGCGTCCCGGCCACCCACCGGCTGTGGACACGAGAAAGTCGGCGCGCCGGGGGCTCCGGGCGTGTCGTGTCGTCCCGCCCGGCGCAGCCGTCACAGGCGCCCGCCGGCACCCGGGGCCCGGCCACGACGGCCGCCGTCCGCGGTGTCCGCCGCCTCCCTGCCGCCGTCCGGGACCCCGGGGTCCCGGGAGGGCGGGCACGGCCCGGAGACGCCGCGAGGGGCGCCGGACGGTTGTCCGACGCCCCTCGCGGGCGGTGCTGCGGCGTCCTCAGCCGGCGACGACCTCGATGGGGAGGGTCGTCGTGACCTCCGGGTGCACCCGCACGGTGACGGTGTGCTTGCCGGTGGTCTTGATGCTGCTCGGCAGCTCGATGCGGCGGCGGTCCAGCTCCGGGCCGCCGGCGGCCGTGACGGCCGCGGCGACGTCGGCGGTGGTGACGCGGCCGAACAGGCGGCCGCCGTCGCCGGCGCGGGCGGGCACCCGGACGGTCAGGCCGGACAGGCGCCCGGCCACGGCCTGGGCCTCCTCGAGCGACCGCACGTCGCGGGCGGCACGCGCCCGGCGCAGCGACTCGACCTGCTTCTCGGCACCGCGGGTGGCGACGATGGCCAGGCCGCGGGGCAGGAGGTAGTTGCGGCCGTAGCCGCCCTTGACCTCGACGGTGTCACCGGAGGACCCGAGACCGGTGACCTCCTGCGTCAGGATCAGCTTCATCGTGCTCATGGTCAGCGCGCCGTCGAGGTGTAGGGCAGCAGGGCCATCTCACGGCTGTTCTTGACGGCCGTGGCGACGTCCCGCTGGTGCTGGCTGCAGTTGCCGCTCACGCGGCGGGCACGGATCTTGCCGCGGTCGGAGATGAACTTCCGCAGCAGCGTCGTGTCCTTGTAGTCGATGTAGGTCGCCTTGTCCTTGCAGAACTGGCAGACCTTCTTCTTGGGCTTGCGCACAGGGGGCTTGGGCACTGGGTTCTCCAGGTACGGCTAGAGCGTGGTGAGGTGGTGGACCGGCCCCCTCGCAGGGGCCCGCGCCGAGCGGAGCGAGGCGTGGGGGCGAGGGGGTCCTTCTCAGAAGGGCGGCTCGTCGGACGGGCCGGCGGGCGTCGACCACGGGTCGCTCGCGCCGCCGCCGAAACCGCCGCCACCGCCGCCGCCGAAACCGCCACCGCCGCCGCCACCCTCACCGCGCGAGGCCCGGGTGACCTTCGCGGTGGCGTAGCGCAGCGAGGGACCGATCTCGTCGACCTCGAGCTCGACGACGGTGCGCTTCTCGCCCTCCTTGGTCTCGAACGAGCGCTGCTTGAGGCGCCCCGAGACGATGACCCGCGAGCCGCGGGTGAGGGACTCGGCCACGTTCTCGGCCGCCTGCCGCCAGACGTTGCAGCGGAGGAACAGCGCCTCGCCGTCCTTCCACTCCTGCGACTGCCGGTCGAAGGTGCGCGGCGTCGAGGCGACCGTGAAGTTGGCGACCGCGGCCCCCGACGGCGTGAACCGCAGCTCCGGGTCGGAGGTCAGGTTGCCGATGACGGTGATGACGGTCTCGCCGGCCATGGTCAGTGGACCTCGGGCCGGATCAGCTTGGTCCGCAGGACCGACTCGTTCAGGTTGAGCTGACGGTCGAGCTCGGCGACCGCGGCGGGCTCGGCCTGGATGTCGACGACGGCGTAGATGCCCTCGACGTGCTTCTCGATCTCGTAGGCCAGGCGGCGCCGGCCCCAGATCTCGGTCTTGACGGTGCCACCGCTGCTGGTGACGACGGTCAGGAACCGGTCGAGGGAGGGAGCGATCGTGCGCTCCTCCAGGTCGGGGTCGAGGATGACCATCAGTTCGTAGTGACGCACGGAGAACCCCACCTCCTCTGGTCTGTGGCGGCTGCAGGACGTCTGCAGCAGGAGGGTCGTACACGCGTCGCGCGCCCTGCCTGCCTCGGACGGCACGCGGGACGCGCCCCCCGAGGGTACCAGCGCGCCCGCCGGCTCCCGCCGGGGTCAGCGGGAGCGGGCCGCCCGGGAGGTGCGGACCAGCGCGGCGGTGCTGCCGGCCAGCGCGACGACGGCGACCAGCGCGGCGAACGGCAGGGCCGGGCCGGGGGAGGCGCCGTCGGCGCTCACCGTGCTGCTCTCCTCCTCCAGCGCGCCGCCGTCGAGCCCGCCGAGCTCGCCGAAGACCGGCACCGCGGCGCCGTCGTAGCTGCCCGCGACCCCGCCGGAGCCGTCCGTGCCGCCCCCGCCGGGGCCGGACGCGGCACCGGAGGGGGAGCCGGCCCCGGGCAGCCGCGACGGGTCGAAGGCCGCGGACCCGCCGCCGGAGGGCGCCATCCGCGCCGCGCCGCCGCCGAGGTCGTAGGAGTAGGCGTCGCCGTCGATCCCCTGCGCGGCCGCGGGGACGTCCGGGGCGGTGGCCGGGGCCTGCGGCGCCTCCGGGGTGGTGGGCACCGGTGCGGGCAGCGACGGCAGGGAGGGCAGCGGGACGTCGACGGTCGGCAGCTGCGGCAGGTTCGCCGAGGGCAGGTCCGGCAGCGGCAGCAGCGTGTTGACGAGGAACGGCGTCGGGACGCCGATCTGCACCGTCGTCTGCCGGCCGTCGTAGGTGACCGGCTGGGTCTGCGGCAGCGTGCTCAGCGCCCGGGTGGTGACGGTGGTCAGCACGCTCCCGACGATCGAGGTGTTCGGGACGACGACCCGGTACGTGTAGGTGATCGTGCAGGTCAGGCACGTGCTGGCGAAGCGCTCGGTGACGCTCGCGTCCTTCGGCAGCGGCTTGGGACCCGAGGGCAGGCCGAGCGTGACGTCGGTGAACACCTGCGCGGTGACCAGCGAGGGCAGCAGCCCGGCGCCGCCGACCCGCACCGTCTTGGGCTCGATCCGGTTGGTGAAGGTGACCGTGCCGCCGGGGTCGACCGAGACCAGCGGCGGGGTGAGGTCGCGGATGTCGACGGTGGCCGACGGGGCGGCGCTCGCGGCGGGCGGCAGCAGGACCGCACCGCCCAGGACGGCGGCCACCACGAGCGCGAGCGCGGCGAGGAACCGCCGCGCGGCCCGCCGCACCGTGCCGGTGGTCGCCGTCCCCGTCGTCATCCCCTGCGTCCCCTCCGTCTGCGTGCCCGTGTCGTGGCGCACGCCACCGCCGGCGCGTGTCCGCCGTCACGGTCCCCAACGAGCACGTGACCTGCGCGATACGGGTGGGTCCCCGTCCGGGGCGGAACTACTGTCGCCGGGGTGGCAGAGCACCCGATCGGCGTACACGTCGGCCCCGGCCTGACCGAGGACAACGAGCTGGACGCGGGCGGGCCGCTGGCCCGGGCCGCGGAGATGGACGCCGACGGCGTGCAGGTCTTCCTCGGCGACCCGCAGGGCTGGAAGGCGCCGCCGCCGCGCCCGGACGCCGAGGACCTGCTGGCCTCCGACGTCGCCGTCTTCGTGCACGCGCCGTACGTGCTCAACGTGGCCTCGACCAACAACCGCATCCGCATCCCGAGCCGCAAGAACCTGACGGTGCAGGCGCGGGCGGCGGCGGCGATCGGCGCCCGCGGGATGGTGGTGCACGGCGGGCACGTGCTGGCCAAGGAGGACCCGGCCGCCGGCTTCGACAACTGGCGCAAGACCTTCGTCCGCCAGGCCGAGGACGGCGGGTTCCCGCTGCCGCTGCTCATCGAGAACACCGCCGGCGGGGACAACGCGATGGCCCGCGAGCTCGGTGCGGTGGCCCGGCTGTGGGACGCCGTCGGGGAGTTCGGCGCGGGCTTCGTCCTCGACACCTGCCACGCCTGGGCCGCCGGCTGGGACCTCGCCACCGCGGTCGACGACGTCCGCGCGGTCACCGGCCGGCTCGACCTCGTGCACCTCAACAACAGCCGCGACCCGCACGGCTCCGGCCGCGACCGGCACGCGCCGCTGACCGCCGGGGGGATCCCCCTGGAGCTCCTGCTCGAGGTGGCGCGCGCCGCCGACTGCCCCGTCGTCCTGGAGACGCCCGGGGACGCCGCCGCGCACGCCGAGGAGGTCGCGCTCGTCCGCGCGGCGCTGCGGGGGGCGTAGGAGGCGATCCGCACGCCCGGACGCCCGGGACGTGCGGATCACCTCCTATGCCGCGACCCGCCGGCGCAGGGTGAGCCGGTCGGGGGCGCCGTCCAGCGGGCCGCCGGCCGGGTCGTCGACACCGGGCCAGCTGGTGCGGACGACGTCGGCGTCGGGGTGCAGCACGTCGCGCACGACCAGGCCCATGAGCACGACGACGGCGAGGTCGCGCGCGGTCACCGCGAGGAAGAACCACTCGACGCCGACGCCGCGGTCCTCGGTGCCGAGGTACCAGAGCATCCGCACCACCCAGAGCACCGCCTCGCTCGCCTGCCAGAGCAGCAGCGAGCGCCAGCGCGGCCGGGCCAGGACCGCCAGCGGCAGCAGCCACAGCGAGTACTGCGGGCTCCACACCTTGGTGACCAGCAGGAACGCCGCGACCAGCAGGAACGCGACCTGGGCCACGCGCGGCCGCACCGGGGCGCGCAGCACCAGCCAGCCCAGGCCGGCGCAGACCAGCAGCACGCAGCCCGCGACGACGGTGTTGAGCACCACCGGCGCCGTCCCCTCGGGCAGCGGGCCGTCGAGGAACCGCCCGTCGGAGGCGGTGATCAGGACGTTCCACACGCTGTCGGGGTCGGCCGGGCGGGCGGTGTTGAGCCGGAAGAACAGCGACCAGTTCTCCGGCGCGAGCAGCGCCACCGGCACGTCGACGGCCAGCCAGGCGGCCACCGCGGCGACGGCGGCGCGCAGCCACTCGCGCAGCCGCCCGGCCCGCAGGCACAGCAGGAACAGCGCCCCGAGCAGCAGCAGGGGGTAGAACTTCGCGGCGACGCCGAGGCCGAGCAGCACGCCGGCGAGCGCCGGCCGGTTCCGTGCCCACGCCCACAGCCCGCCGGTGGCCAGCGCGACGGCGAACAGGTCCCAGTTGGTGAAGGCGTGCACGAACAGCAGGGGGGACAGGCCGACCATCGCCGCGTCCCACGGCCGGTGCCCGGCCAGCGCCAGCACCTCCCGGACGAGGAGGAACGCGCACAGCGTGAGCAGCAGGCAGGTCGCCACGTAGTAGGCCTGCACGGGCGGGACCTGCGGCAGCAGGCCGGCCGCCGTCGCGAGGTCGCCGTAGGTCCGGCCGAGCAGCGCGGCCAGTGCCATGAACGCGCCGGTGAGCACCGGGTACTCGACGGCCGAGTCGAGGTAGGGGAGTGCGCCGGTGTCCAGGCCGTGCAGCGTGAACAGCGGGACGGTGTCGGAGTAGCAGAAGTGGGTGTACTGCACCGACCCGGCCCAGTTGCCGTCCGCGCACGGCGCCTGCTTCAGCCACGCGGCCGCCAGGACCGCGGTGGCGTAGAGGAGGCAGATCCGCAGCGGCGTCCAGAACAGCGCCCGGCCGGTGACCGCGTGCCGCCCCCACGGCCCGCCGGCGGCCTCGCTCGCCTGCGCGGCGACCGGGTCCGACCACGTGGGCACCACCCGGTCGGGACGCCCCGGGGGGACCGCCGTCGGGGGCGCAGACGCCGGAGACGCCGCGGGCCCGTCCGCCGGCTGGTCGGCCGGGGCGGACGGGCCCGTGGGGGAGGAGCTCACCCGGTCAGTCTGCCGGGCGGGTCAGCCGGTCAGCTGCGGCTGGGTGGTGGTGGGTGCCGGCTGCCCGGGCTGGGTCGTCGGCGCCCCGGGGTTGCTGCCCCCGGCGGGAGGCGGGAGGACCGGCCCCGGCGTGTTCGGGTCGTTCGGCTCCTCCTCGGTCGTGCCGTCGTCCGGCGGCTGCACGGTCTCGGTCGGCGCGGTCTCCGTGGGGGTGGCCGGGGTGGTCGGCGTCGGCTGCGTCGTCGGCGCGGACTGCGTCGTCGGCGCGGAC
Source organism: Geodermatophilus sp. SYSU D00525 (assembly GCF_054050475.1). NCBI lineage: Bacteria > Bacillati > Actinomycetota > Actinomycetes > Geodermatophilales > Geodermatophilaceae > Geodermatophilus > Geodermatophilus sp. SYSU D00525. The sequence goes on along the minus strand of NZ_JBJGZK010000005.1, from coordinate 164,911 downwards.
TGCGTCGTCGGCGCCGCCTGGGTCTCCGGTGCCGGGACGCCCTCGCCCGTGTCCCCGCGGATGACCGGCCGGTTCGGCAGGTCCTCCTCCGGGGTGCCGGCCAGCACGGTGTCCATGAACTCCTGCCAGATGGCGCCCGGCAGGCCGGAGCCGTAGATGATCGCGCCGTCGGCGTTGCGGATCGGCTGGTAGCCGTCGGTGCCCATCCACACCGCCGTCGACAGCGACGGGGTGTAGCCGACCATCCAGGCGTCGGAGTTGTCGTCGGCGTCGATGCCCTGGGTGCCGGTCTTGGCGGCCACCTCGCGGCCGTCGTCGAGTGCCCGGCGCGAGTGCTGGGCGACGCCCTCGAGCGCGAAGGTGGTGTCGTTGGCGACGTCCTCGCCCATGACCCGCTCACCGGCCGGGGCGCCGTTGTCCAGCAGCACGCCGCCCGCGCTGTCGGTGACCCGGCTGACGAAGTGCGCGTCGTGCCGCACGCCCCCGCTGGCGAGGGTGGCGAAGCCGACGGCCTGGTCGATCGGGCGCATCTCGTACTCGCCGATGCCGATCGAGGAGCCGGTGACGCCCGACTCGGGGGAGGCGAGCGTCGTCTTGTCGTCGAGCTGGCTGACGCCGGTGGCCGGCCACGTCTCCGGCATGCCGGTCGCGGCCAGCGCCGTCTCGCGGACGTTCTCCGGGCCCACCTCGTAGGCCAGCCCGTAGAAGGTCGTGTTCAGCGAGCGGGTCATCGCCTCGACCAGGGTGCAGGCCGGGCACGAGGCGCCGCCGGAGTTGCGCACCGGGGCCTCGCGGTCGGGGAAGGTCTGCGGGGAGCTGCCGTCCCGGCGCGAGGTGACGCTGATGCCCTGGTCGAGCGCGGTGGCCAGCACGTACGGCTTCATGGACGAGCCGGGCTGGCGGCGGGCCTGCGCGTAGTCCACCGCGTCCACGCCGGCGCCGACCTCACCGCCGTAGTAGGCGCGCACCCCGCCGGTGTCCGGGTCGACGGCGACCAGGGCCTGCCGCAGGTTGTCCGGCTGGCCGTCCATGACGTCGCGGACCGCGGCCAGCGCGGCGTCCTGGGTGGCCTTGTCGACGGTCGTGGTGATCCGCAGGCCGCCGGCCTGGATCTGCTCCTCGGTGTAGCCGCGCGCCTCCAGCTCGGCGACCGCCTGCGACACGACCAGGCCCTCGGGCCCGGTCGGGGTGCCCAGGGACGAGGACTGCTGCTTGGGCAGGACCGGCGGGTAGACCGACGCGTCGCGGTCGGCCTGGGTCATCCAGCCCTCGTCGACCATCGCGTCGAGGACCAGGTTCCAGCGGTCCTGCGCGCCCTCCGGGTTGGACTCCGGGTCGTAGGAGCTGGGGCTGCGGATCTGGACGGCGAGCACCGCGCCCTGCTGCGGGGTCAGCTGGGCCGCCGGCACGCCGAAGAAGGTGTTGGCCGCCGCCTCGATCCCCCAGGCACCGCGCCCGAAGTAGATGGTGTTGAGGTAGTTCTCGAGGATGTCGTCCTTCGAGTAGTTGTTGTCCAGCTTGATCGCCAGGAACAGCTCCTGGAACTTGCGGCTGAACGTCTGGTCGGAGTTCTGCAGGATGGCGTTCTTCACGTACTGCTGCGTGATCGTCGAGCCACCCTGCGTCGAGCCGCCGGTCAGGTTGTTCCACGCCGCCCGGACGATGCCGGTGAAGGAGATCCCCGGGTCGGAGTAGAAGTTCCGGTTCTCCGCGGCGAGCACCGCGTTGCGCGCGGGCTCCGAGACCTGCTCGAGCGTGACGTCCCGCCGGTTGGTGTCGCCGAGGCGGGCCATCTCGGTGGTGCCGTCGGCGTAGTAGACGACCGTGGTCTGCGACCGCTGCACCGAGCTCGGGTCGGGCACCTCGGTGGTGGCGTAGACGACGCCGACGAAGACGCCGAGCAGCACCAGCAGGCCGAGCAGGGTGCCGAGCGCCACCTTCAGCCGGCGGCGCCGCCGCTGCTTCCTGGTGCGCGCCTTCTTGCCGCCGGGCTTGCCGCCCGCGGGACGCGAGCCGGTGGGCCGGGAGCCGCCGGGACGCGAGCCGCCGGAGCCCCCTGACCGCGCGGCCGTCGTGCGACCGCGGCCGGCGGATCCGGAGCCACCGGCCGCGCGGGCGGACGGCGGGCGCCGCGGCGGGCCGCCGGACGGCCCGACCGGCGTGGTCTCGTCGTGGGGAGGCACCAGGCAGCCCCTCCTCGGGTGTCGGTGGGCGGATCGGGTCCGGCCCAGCGTGGCGTCGTTACCTGTGGGGACCAGGGAGGACGCGCAGGCGCGCCGCCCTCCCGGGGCGGGTGTGACGGACGGGTCCGCCGGTGTGCAACCGTCCGCCCGGCGGTCCTAGTCCGTGGCAGCGCGGCGGCGCCGGCGCGGCTGCCGCCCCGGCTCGGGCTCGGTCCCGAGCACGTAGGAGCAGTCCAGGTGGTTCCACCCGCACCCCCGGCACACCTCGACGGTGTACACGGAGAACTCCTCCTGCGCGGCGTCCATCCGGGCGAGTTCCGCCTCGGTCTTCGCCTGCCCGGACACGTGGCCCAGTCCCTCACCGTAGACGTAGTTGACCAGCGTCAGGCGCTCGCGGCGGCAGACCGGGCACGGGTCGTCGGTCTGCTCGCCGTGGTACCTCGCCGCGCGGGAGAGGTAGGGGCTCGCGTCACAGACCTCGAACAGCCCGGTGCGGCCGGCCTGCACGTCCGCCAGGACGGCCCGCCTCTGCAGCGAGTAGTCGACGACGGAGCGACGTCCGGGCACGGCCGTCAATGTACGCAGGTCCGTCCCCGGGCGGGCCCGTCGTCACCGTGTGTGCGCGGCCTCCCCGGTCGGGGGAGGGTCTCGGGTTGCCCACCGGTTCACCCCTCGATGTATCGTCTCGATACATCGAACGGCAGGGGCCGACGGGGGGCGAGATGCTCGAGTTCGCCATCCTCGGACTGCTGCAGCAGTCCCCCATGCACGGCTACGAGCTGCGCAAACGGCTCGCGGAGGTGCTCGGGGGGCTGCGCAGCATCTCCTACGGCTCGCTGTATCCCGCACTGAAGCGGTTGCACGCCGCCGGGTTCGTCTCCACCGACGAGCCCGACCGGCGCTCCCCGCTCCCGGCCGACGCACCGCCGCTCACCGGCCGGCGCGGGAAGGTGGTCTACACGATCACCGCGGAGGGCAAGGAGCGCTTCGCGGAGCTGGTCAGCCAGGCCGGCCCCGAGGCGTACGACGACGGCAGGCTCTTCGGCGTCCACCTCGCCTTCTTCCGGCACACCGCCGCCGACGTGCGGCTGCGCATCCTCGAGGGGCGCCGCCGGACGGTCGAACGGCAGCGGGACGGCCTGCGGTCCTCACTGGCGCGGACCCGCGAACGGCTCGACCGCTACACGCTGGAACTGCAGCGCCACGGCCTGGACTCGGTCGACCGGGAGGTGCGCTGGCTGTCGGAGCTCATCGACAGCGAGCGGCGCCAGCCCGGTCCGGGGCCCGGCGGTGAGCGCCCGCCGCCCAGCGAGGGGTGAGGCCGCCCCCGGGCGGGACCCCACCCCAGCGACACCGCACAACAGGCACCACGGCTGTCCAGCTCGACCGGCAGCCACCGCCAGGACCGGAACGGTCCCGCGACACGGACCACCCGGTCCAGGGAGAAGGGAAACCCATGGGAGCTGTCAAGGTCGCCATCGTGGGCGTCGGCAACTGCGCCGCCTCGCTGGTTCAGGGGGTGCACTACTACCGCGACGCCGACGAGACCACCTCGGTCCCGGGCCTGATGCACGTCCGCTTCGGCGACTACCACGTCTCCGACGTGCAGTTCGTCGCGGCGTTCGACGTCGACGCCAAGAAGGTCGGCCGTGACCTCTCCGAGGCCATCGTCGCCAGCGAGAACAACACCATCAAGATCACCGACGTGCCGCCGCTGGGCGTCACCGTGCAGCGCGGCACCACCCTCGACGGCCTGGGCAAGTACTACCGGGCCACGATCGAGGAGTCCGACGAGGAGCCGGTCGACGTCGTCGCGGCGCTGCGGGAGTCCGGCGCCGACGTCCTCGTCTGCTACCTGCCGGTGGGCTCGCAGCAGGCCGCCGAGTTCTACGCGCAGGCCGCCCTCGACGCCGGCGTCGCGTTCGTCAACGCCCTGCCGGTCTTCATCGCCGGGACGAAGGAGTGGGCGGACAAGTTCACCGCCGCCGGCGTCCCGATCGTCGGCGACGACATCAAGAGCCAGGTCGGCGCGACCATCACCCACCGGGTGCTGGCCAAGCTGTTCGAGGACCGCGGCGTGCAGCTCGACCGCACGATGCAGCTCAACGTCGGCGGCAACATGGACTTCAAGAACATGCTCGAGCGCGAGCGCCTGGAGTCCAAGAAGATCTCCAAGACCCAGGCCGTCACCAGCCAGGTCGACCGCGACATGGGCACCGACAACGTGCACATCGGCCCGTCGGACCACGTGCCGTGGCTGTCGGACCGCAAGTGGGCCTACGTCCGCCTGGAGGGCCGCGCGTTCGGCGACGTCCCGCTGAACCTGGAGTACAAGCTCGAGGTCTGGGACTCCCCGAACTCGGCCGGCATCATCATCGACGCCGTCCGCGCGGCGAAGATCGCCAAGGACCGCGGGATCGGCGGCCCGATCCTGTCGGCGTCGTCGTACTTCATGAAGTCCCCGCCGGTGCAGTACAGCGACAGCGAGGCCCGCGACGCCGTGGAGGCCTTCATCCGCGGCGACGTCGAGCGCTGATCCGCGGCGGCACCCAGCACACCCACCGCAGGCCCGTCCCCGACCCGGGGGCGGGCCTGCGGCCCGTCGGGGGCCCGGTGCCGGCCGGCTGCCTACGCTGACCGCCATGCCGCGCCGCCTGCTCGCGTCCGCGCTGGTCCTGCTGGCGGTCCTGCTGTCCGGCTGCTCGGACGACCCCGCCGACCGGCAGCCCGGTGACCCGGTGACCGCCGAGGAGGCCGAGGTGCTCGCCGGCCTGCTGGCGCAGGACTCGGAGGAGGGCGGCGCCGACGTCGAGGTCGCCGCGCCCTTCGGCGACGGCGGCCTGCTGCGCCTCAGCGGCGAGGTCGACTTCGCCGGCTCCGCCGGCCGGGCGCAGGCGGTGACCACCTACGGCGACGGGCGCCCCGACGACACGCGCACGCTGTTCTTCACCCGGGACCGGATCTGGTTCGGCGACGTCCCCGGGCTGCCGGACGCCCTCGCCGCCGCCGGCCGGCCCGACGTCCCGTTCGTCAGCCGCGCGCTGGCGACCGGGCCCGACGCGGTACCGCTGACCGACGTCCTCGTGGCCGTGGTGCTCAACCTGGGCGCCCCCGAGGCCGACGACGCCGCCGCCTTCCGCGGCGGGGAGCACACCTGGGAGGGCCAGCGCTCGGTCGACCGCCGGCTGGCCACCGTCTACGCGGGGGAGGCCGGCTGGACGGTCACCGTGGAGGACTCCACCGGCCTGCTGCTGCAGTACGTGACCCCGCTGCCCGGGCAGGACACCGAGGTCACAGTGACGCTGTCGGACCACGGGCCGCGGACGATCGCCCTGCCGGAGGACGGGCGGACGGTGGACGCGGCGGCGCACCCGGAGGTCGCGGCGGCGGTCGGCATCTGAGGGAGGACCTCCCTGCCCCCTCCCCACGCCTCGCGAGCTCGGCGCGGGCCCCTGCAGGGAGGCCGGTCCAGCACCGCACCCGGGGCGAGGTCACCCGGGCCCGGGCACAGGAAGAGGGGGCGGCCTCTTCCCCAGACCGCCCCCTCCGGGGTCATTCCTACCAGACCTCGCCGGAGCGCGCGCCCCCGACCGCTCCCCCGCGGCGTGTCAGTTCGCGGAGGGGTCGGCCGGTGCCGTCGACAGGACCGCCAGGCGGCCGGTCTGCCGGGCGAGGACCGCGCGCCACAGCTGCGGCCCGGACAGCTCGCTGAGCACGTCGCCCGGGGTGCCGGGGACGCACGCCCAGGCGCCCTCGGCGATCTCGGCGGCCAGCTGGCCCGGCGACCAGCCCGCGTAGCCGGCGAACACCCGCAGGCCGGACAGGCCGCCCGCGAGGGTGCCGGGGTCGGCGTCGAGGTCGACGAGGTGGACGTCCCCGGCCACCCGCCGCAGCCCCTCGCCCCCGCCGGCCGCGCCGGGGGCGTTGGCCAGGCACAGCGCGGTGTCGGTCTCGCAGGGGCCGCCGACGTGGAAGACGCCCGGCTCGACGGCGAGGTCGCACCAGCCGGGCAGCACGTCGCGGATCTCGACCTGGCTGGGCCGGCCGAGGACGACGCCGAGGGTGCCGCTGTCGTTGTGGTCGAGCACGTAGACGACGGTGCCGGCGAAGTTCGGGTCGGTGAGCCCGGGCATGGCCACGAGCAGCGAACCGGGGACGACGTCGTCGAGGGTGCCGGTGGACAGCCGCGGTACGGCCGCGCGGCGTCGGCCCGTGGCCGGCCGGGTGGGCGGGCCGGACTCGGGTTCGGGTGACGAGGGCGCCGGAGACATCCCGTCCAGTGTGCAACAGTCCCGCGCCCGGGGGAGGGCGAGAGCGCGCCGTAGGGTGAGCCGGTGACGCGGGCCGCTCCCACCGTGCGGCTCCTGCTCGGCCGGGACGACTTCCGGCGGCTGCTGGCCACCCGGCTCCTCGCGCAGTTCGGTGACGGCGTCTTCCAGGCCTCGCTCGCCGGGACCGTGCTGTTCAACCCCCAGCGGGCCACCGACCCGCTCGCCGTGGCGGCCGGGTTCGCGGTCCTGCTGCTGCCGTACTCGGTGCTCGGTCCCTTCGCCGGCGTCTGGCTGGACCGGTGGAGCCGCCGGCAGGTGCTGGTGCACGCCGGCGTGCTGCGCGCGGTCCTGGTCGCCGTCGTCGCGGCCCTCGTGGTCACCGGGGCGGCCGGCCTGCCCCTCGCCGTCGCCGGGCTCGCCGTCTTCTCCCTCACCCGGTTCGTGCTGGCCGCGCTGTCGGCCGGGCTGCCGCACACCGCCGACGCGCGGGTGCTGGTGACGGCCAACGCGCTGTCGACGACCTCGGGGGCGGTGGCGACCGTCGTCGGCGGGGCGGCCGCGGTGGGCCTGCTGCAGCTGGCCCCGGCCGGGGACGCCGGCTACGCGGCCGTGACGCTGTCCGCGGCGCTGCCCTACCTCGCGGCCGCGGCGACCGTCGCGGGCTTCGGCCGGGCGTACCTCGGCCCCGACACCGCCACCCGCTCGGCCCGGCTCTCGGCCAGGCAGGTGCTGTGCGGCCTGGCCGACGGCGTCCGGGACGTGCTCGCGCACCCGCCGGCGACGGCGGCGCTGCTGGCGGTGTCCGGGCACCGGGTCTGCTACGGCGTGCTGACGCTGGTGTCGCTGCTGCTCTACCGCGGCCCGCTGGCGGAGGGGTCGGGACCGCTGTTCCCCGGCGGGCTGGCCGGCCTGGGGCAGGTGGTCGGCGCCGGGGCGGTGGGCACGCTGCTCGCGGCGCTGGTCACCCCGGCCGCGGTGCGCCGCCTGGGCCGCCGCCGGTGGACGGCGCTGCTCCTGGTCGGCGGCGGGGTGCTGCAGCCGCTGCTCGGGCTGACCTTCGCGCCGCCGGGGGTGGTGGCAGGCGCGTTCGTGCTCGGCTTCGTCGCCCAGGGCGTGAAGGTGTGCGTCGACACGACGCTGCAGGAGGTGCTCGACGACGACGTCCGCGGCCGGGTGTTCTCCGTCTACGACACCCTGGTCAACGTCACCTACGTCGCCGCGCTCGTCGCCGCGGCGCTGGTGCTGCCACCCTCGGGCGTCTCGGTGCCGGTGCTGCTCGCCGTCGCGGCCGTCTACGGGCTGACCGCCGTCGCGTTCCTGCGGCGCAGCGGGGCGCCGGAGCGGGTCTAGAGGCCCGGCTCGCAGGGGCCGCGGCCCAGCTGCGCCAGGCCGGCGAGGTCGCCGGGGCCGAGCTCCACCTGCCCGTCGTTGCGCGGGGCCATCAGCTCGCCCGGGTCGTCGACGTGGTCCAGGCCCAGCACGTGACCGAACTCGTGCACGAGGACGGCGCGCACCGCGGCCCGGCCCCCGGGGGACCCCGCGGCGCCGCCGGCCCAGCCGGCGTCGATGGTCACCGCGCCGGTGACGAACACCCACGGCCCGCCGGGCGCGGCGACCGCCTGGCTCCCGCCCAGGCCCGCCACGGTGCCCTCGAGGCCGGGCACCTCCTCCGGGGTGGCCCAGCTGACCAGGACCGGCGCCCAGCGGTCGCCGTAGCGGCCGGGCTGGAAGCCCGGCCGGTCGTCGGTGTACCCCTCGTCGGTGGTGCCGTCAGCGACGAACCGGAGGCCGGTGGCGGCCGACAGCCGGGTCAGCGCCTCCTCGACCAGGCCGGCGGCGCCCGGCGGTGCGCCGTCGGGCCGCATGACCCAGTGGACCGGGCGGCACGGGTCCCAGGCGACCGGCGTGACGCCGTCGGCCTGGTGCTCGACGAAGTCGTACGTGCCGGCGGCCGGGGCCGGCGGCGGCGTGCCGAGCGGGGAGCCCGCCGCCTCGTGGCCGGGGGTGGGCCGGTCCGCGGCCCCGGGGCTCCCGGCCGTGCCGGCGTCGGAGGAGGACTCCCAGGGCCACGGGCGCGGCCCGGCGAGCACCGCGGCGCCCAGGCCGAGCGCCAGCACCAGCACGACGGCGAGCACCCCGCGGACCGCGGGGGAGCGGCGGCGCCGGGGCGGGGGCCCGGCCTCCCGGGCGCGCCACGGCGCCGGGTCGACGGGGCGGCCGGCCGCCTCGTCCAGCACCCACCGCGGCACGCGGCCGGTGGGCGACGCCGGGACGCCCGGCGGCGGCTCCGGGGGCCACTCCGACGGCCACTCCGGGGGCCACGGCGCCCGCACGGCGCGCCCGTCCTGCGTCCCCCCGTGCACCCGTCCCCCCGTCCGCGGTCCGGCCGTCCGTCCTACCGGCGGACGCGGGGCGGGGGGAGGGGCGCGGGCGGAGCGGTCACCCGGGCGGGGGAGTCCAGGAGCGGGCGGCCCACCAGGCGCGCAGCTCGGCCTCGGCCTCCTCGGGCCCGAGCGGGCCGCGCTCCAGGCGGAGGTCCTTGAGGTGCTTCCACGCCTCGCCGACCTCGCGGCCCGGCGGGATGCCCAGGATCGCCATGATCGCGTTGCCGTCCAGGTCGGGCCGCACCCGCGCGAGGTCCTCGGCCGCCGACAGCTCGGCGATCCGCCGCTCGAGGGAGTCGTAGGTGGCCGAGAGCGCGGCGGCCCGCCGCCGGTTGCGGGTGGTGCAGTCCGAGCGCACCAGCTTGTGCAGCCGGGACAGCAGGTCGCCGGCGTCGGTGACGTAGCGGCGCACCGCGGAGTCGGTCCACTCGCCGCGGCCGTAGCCGTGGAACCGCAGGTGCAGGAAGGTCAGCCGGGCGACCGCCTCGACGACGTCCTTGGGGTAGCGCAGCGCGGTCAGCCGCTTGCGGACCAGCTTCGCGCCGACCACCTCGTGGTGGTGGAAGGAGACCCGGCCGCGGGGCTCGTGCCGGCGGGTGGCGGGCTTGCCGACGTCGTGCAGCAGCGCCGCCAGCCGCAGCACCAGGTCCGGCGACCCCGCGTCCGGGTCGGCCTTCTCCAGCGCGATCGCCCGGTCGAGCACGGTCAGCGAGTGGGAGTAGACGTCCTTGTGCTGGTGGTGCTCGTCGATCTCCATCCGCAGCGCGGGCAGCTCGGGCAGGACGACGTCGGCCAGGCCGGTGGAGACGAACAGTTCCAGCGCCGCGCGGGGGGCGTCCTGCAGCAGCGTCTTGGTCAGCTCCGCCTGCACCCGCTCCGGGGTGATCCGCGCCAGCTCGCCGGCCATGTCGGTCATCGCCCGGACCACGTCGTCGTCCGGGGTGAGCCCGAGCTGGGCGACGAAGCGCACCGCGCGCAGCATCCGCAGCGGGTCGTCGGCGAAGGAGTCCGCCGCCGCGCCCGGGGTACGCAGCCGACGGGCGAGCAGGTCGCCGAGGCCGCCGAACGGGTCGGTCACCGTGCGGTCGGGGCCGAGGGACACCGCCATCGCGTTGACCGTGAAGTCGCGGCGGGCCAGGTCGTCGGCCAGCGAGTCGCCCCAGGCCACCTCGGGGTTGCGGGACTCCCGGTCGTAGCGGTCGGCGCGGAAGGTGGTGATCTCCAGCCGGGTGCCGCGGACCTCCGCGCCCACCGTGCCGAAGGCGATGCCCTGGTTCCACGTGGAACCCGCCCAGCCGCGCAGCAGCCGCAGCACCTGCTCGGGCCGGGCGTCGGTGGTGACGTCGAGGTCGCCGGGCGGCGTCGGCGCGCCGCTGCCGGCGGCCAGCAGGGCGTCGCGCACCGAACCGCCCACGAGGTGCGCCTCGAACCCGGCCGCGGCGAAGCGTTCCCCCAGCTCCACCAGCACGGGCGAGACGTCGACCAGCTCGCGCACGGCCTGCTGCACCGCCGGCGGGACCCCCACCGCGGCCGGACGACTCTGACGCTCCCCGGACACGACGAGCCAGGGTAGTGCGGCGGCTCGCGCTACCCTCCTGGCATGGCAGGCACCGGCGGACGCGGGCGTCCCGGCCGCCGCCTGCGGCGGGTCGACGAGACCTCCGCCGGGGGCCTCGTGGTCGCCGACGACGGCATCTCCGGCCCCCGCGCCGCGCTCATCGGCCGCACCGACCGCCGCGGCCGGCTGCTGTGGTCGCTGCCCAAGGGCCACATCGAGGAGGGCGAGACCCCCGAGGACACCGCCGTCCGGGAGGTCGCCGAGGAGACCGGGATCATCGGCGAGGTGCTCGCCCCGCTCGGGATCATCGACTTCTGGTTCGTCGCCGAGGGCCGCCGCGTGCACAAGACGGTGCACCACTTCCTGCTGCGCGCCATCGGAGGCGCCCTGTCCGACGCCGACGTCGAGGTGACCGAGGTCGCCTGGGTCCCCCTCGACGAGCTGTCCGACCGGCTGGCCTACGCCGACGAGCGGGCGCTGGTCGAGCGGGCGCCCGCGCTGCTCGCCGACAGTGCGTGACCCGGACCGCGACGTCCACCCCAGGCACAGCACCCCCCGGTCCGGGGCCGGCCGGCGCGGGAGGACGGTGACCCGCGTCCTGACGGCGGCCCTGCTGGCCCTGCCGCTCGCCGCCGCCCCCGTCCTGGTCCCGGACGCGGCCCCGGCCGCCGCGGCGCCGCCGGCCGCGCCCGCGACCGACCCCGAGCGGCCGGTGGCCGTCGACCTCACCCGGCTCGACCCGCGCACCGTCGCCCCCGGCGGGACGGTCACCCTGGCCGGCACGCTGACCAACGAGGGCACCGAGACGGTGACCGACCTCGGCGTCCGGCTGCAGCGCGGCCAGGCCGTCACCACCCGCGCCGACCTGCTGGCCGCCGACGCCGACCCGGACCCGGCCACCACGTCCAGCACGCCCTTCCAGCCGCTGCCCGGCCCGCTCGCCCCCGGCGACTCCGTGCCGTTCACCGTCACCGCGACCACCGCCGACCTGGCCCTGGACCGCGACGGCGTCTTCCCCCTGCTGGTCAACGTCAACGGCACCACCCCCGACGGCGAGCAGAGCCGCGTGGGCGAGGTCCGCACCCACGTGGTGCAGCAGAGCGCGCCGCCGGCCGCCACCACCGCCGTCGCCTGGCTGTGGCCGCTGGCCGAGCGCAGCCACCGGGACGCGTCCGGCGGGTTCGTCGACGACGGGCTGGCCGACGCGGTCTCCGACGGCGGCCGGCTCGACCACGCGCTGGCCGTCGTCGAGCGGCTGCCCGCCGTCGTCGCGCCCGGTGCGCCCGAGGCCACGCCGCTGGCCCCGGTGACCCTCGCGGTGGACCCCGCCCTGGTGGAGGAGCTCTCCGTCATGGCCGAGGGCCCCTACGCCGTCGACGGCGAGGAGGACGCCGGCACCGGCACCGAGGCCGCCGCCGCGTGGCTGGAGCGGCTGCGCGCCGTGGCCGCCGACCACCCGGTGGTCGCGCTGCCCTACGGCGACGTCGACGCCGACGCGCTGCAGGCCGCCGGCCTGGAGCCCACGCTCACCCGCGCGCTGCCCGGCGCCGCACCGGGGGCCGACGGCGACACCCCGGAGGCCGGCGGCGTGGTCGCCGACGCCTCGCCCGGGCCGGCCGGGGCGGCGCTGCTGGCCGACGTCCTCGGGGTGACGCCGCGCACCGACCTGGCCTGGGCGGCCGGTGGCGCGCTGCGCCCGGACACGCTCGCCACCCTCCGGGAGGGCGGCATCGAGCAGGTGGTGGTCGCCTCGAGCGCGCTGAGCGACGGCGACGCGGCGCTCGGCATCCCCGGAGGCGGTGCGGCCGCGCGGACCACGCTGCCCGGCACCGACGGCCCGGTCGAGGCGCTGGTGGCCGACGCCGGGCTGTCGTCCGTCGTCGGGTCGGCCGACACCGCCGAGGGCGGGCCGCGGGTGGCCGAGCAGCGCTACGTCGCCGAGCTGGTGCTGGTCTCGCAGCAGGCGCCGGCCACCCCGGCGGGCCAGAGCGTCCTGGTCGCCCCGCCGCGCGACGTCGACCCCGACCCGGAAGCGGTCGCCGCGATGATCACCGGCACCGCGCTGCCCGGGCTGCGCCCGGCGTCGCTGACCGACCTGTCCGCGGGCCCGGTCGCCGACGCCGGCACGCCGCTGGACCAGGCCGGCGCGGCGGTCCTCGACCCCGCCGGCGTGGCCGGGCTGGTCGCCGCGGCCGGGCTGCGCGACGACCTGGCCGGCGCCGTCGTCGGGGAGCCCGCCACGGTCCTCGCCGGCTACGACGCGGCGCTGGCCCGCGCCGCCTCGGTGGCCTGGCGGGACGACCCGGCCGGCTTCACCGCCGCCGCCGGGGACGTCCGCGACACGCTCGCCGGGCTGCGCGAGCGGGTGACGCTGGTCGCCCCCGCCGACGGCACCTACAGCCTGGCCTCCAGCGACGCGCCGCTGGTGCTCACCGTGCAGAACGACCTGCCCTTCGCCGTGCGGGTGCTGGTCGAGGCGCGCACCCGCGACAACGTCGGCCTGACCATCGGCGACGTCGGCCCGCAGGAACTGGCCCCCGAGCAGCGCACGACGCTGGAGATCCCGACCGAGGTGCGCCAGTCCGGCCGCTTCGCCGTCACCGCGAGCCTCACCACCCCCGACGGCGGCCCGCTCGGCGACGCCGTCGCGATCCAGGTCCGCAGCACCGCCTACGGGACGATCTCGCTGTCGATCACCATCGGCGCCGCCGTCCTGCTCGGGCTGCTGTTCCTGCGCCGCGGGATCCTCTTCCTCCGCCGCCGCGGGCGGGCCGAGGAGGAGCTGCCCGACGGCGCCGGCGCCGCGTGGCCGCCCAGCCGGAGCCCGGTGTGACCGGTCACCCCCGCAGCGACGAGGACACCCCCGTGCAGGAGCCGGGAGCGCGCCCGCTGCCGCCGGTGCCCCCGGCCGTGTCCTCCCCGCCTCCCGAGGCGGGGTCCCCCTCGGCGGAGTCCCGGCCGGCGCGCGACCGGTCCCGGCCGCTGCCCCCGCCGCCCTACCCGGTCGCCCCGCCGCCGGGCTCGGGCCTGCCGGGCACCCCGGCCGCCCGCCGCGCCATGCCCCCGGTGCCGCCGCCGTCCCGGCCCCGCGGGCCCGGCGCGCCCCGCACCGGGGACCGGCCCGGCGTGCAGGCGGACGGACGGCGCCCGGTGGTCCCGGCGGCCGCGGCGCCCCCGCCCGCGGTCGTCCGGCCCGCGCCCCGGCCGCTGCCGCCGGTGCCCCCGCCGGTGCGGCGCCGCTTCATCCCGGCCGACGAGACGCAGGTCATCCCGATCCTGCAGCTGCCGCCGGTCCCCTCGGCCCCCGAGGGGGAGACTGAGGAGGAGGCCCGGCAGCGCGAGGGCGCCCCCGGCGGCAGCCGCGGCATCCTGCGCGCCGCGGGGACGATGGCGGTGGCCACGCTGGTGTCCCGGGTGACCGGGCTGCTGCGCACGGTGGTGCTGGCCGCGGCGCTGGGCGTCGGGCTGGTCAACGACGCCTACAACACCGCCAACACGCTGCCCAACATCGTCTACGAGCTGCTGCTCGGCGGCGTCCTGACCTCGGTGATCGTGCCCCTGCTGGTGCACGCGCAGGAGCGCGACCGCGACGGCGGCGTGGCCTACGCGCAGCGGCTGTCGACCCTCGCCGTCGCCGGGCTGGTGGTGGTGACCGCGGTCGCCGTCGTGATCGCGCCGCTGCTCACCTCGCTCTACGGCATCCACGGCGACGAGGAACAGGTGCGGCTGGCCAACTGGCTGGCCCGGATCCTGCTGATCGAGATCGTCTTCTACGGGATCGGCGCCCTGGCGCAGGCGATCCTCAACAGCCGCGGGGTCTTCGGCCCGCCCGCGTGGGCGCCGGTGCTCAACAACGTCGTCGTCATCGCCACCGGCGTGCTGTTCGTCCTGGCCAGCGGGCCGGGCGACCTCACCCCGGCCACCATCACCGCCGGCCAGGTGTGGCTGCTCGGCGGCGGCACGCTGCTGGGCATCGCCGTGCAGGCGCTGGTGCTCGTGCCGCTGCTGCGCCGGGCCGGCGTCCCGATCCGGCCGCGGTGGAACCTCCGCCAGACCGGCCTGCGCGAGGCCGGGGGCCTGGGCCTGTGGGTGGTCCTCTACGTCGCGGTCAGCCAGGTCGGCGTCGTCGTCGCCACCCGGGTGGCCAACGCCGCCGCCCGCGAGGGCGGGCTGGGGTCGAGCGCCTTCGCCATCGCCAGCCTGCTGTTCCAGATGCCCTACGGGATCATCGGCGTCGCGCTGCTGACCGCCCTGGTGCCGCGGATGAGCCGTGCCGCCGCCCGGCACGACGTCCCCGGCGTCGTCCAGGACCTCGCGCTGGGCACCCGGCTGTCGGCGCTCGGCCTGCTGCCGGTGGCCGCCGCGCTGACCGTCGTCGGCCCGGCGCTCGCCACGGTCGCCTTCGCCCGCGGCAACACCTCGGTCGACGAGGCGCAGGGCATCGGCGCGGCGCTGGCCGTCGGGGCCTTCGGGCTGCTGCCGATGGCCGTCACGCTCCTGCAGCTGCGGGTCTTCTACGCCATGAAGGACGCCCGGACGCCGACGCTGATCCAGGTCGGCATGGTCCTCGTCCGGGTGCCGCTGCTGCTGCTCGTGCCGGCGCTGGTCGAGCCCGAGCACGTCGTCGCCGGGCTCATGCTGGCCACCAGCGTCACCTACCTCGCCGGCTGGGTGCTCGGGCACGTCGCGCTGCAGCGGCAGCTCGGCGCCGAGCGGGGCGGGGCGCTGGGTCCGGTGCTGCGCATGGTGCTGGCCGCGGTCGTGGCGGCCGGCCTCGGCTGGGTGGTCGTCCGCGTGACCGACGACGCGTTCGGCCCGTCGGTGACAGGCTCGCTCGGCACCCTGTCGATCGGTACCGTGGTCGTCGGCGTCACGGCCCTCGCCGGGTTCGTGCTCGCCCGCGTCCCGGAGCTCCGGGAACCCCTCGCCGCCGTCCGCGCGCGGCTGGGCCGCGGGTGAGCGGCGGACCCGCAGGCCTGGGCGGCGTCCCCGGGGCACCGCGCAGCCGGGGAGAGCGGACAGGGGGTCGGACACGTCCATGACGGCGACGATCACCGGCCTCCCCGACCGGTACCGACCGCTGGACGAGGTCGGCCCCGAGGAACGCACCGGGACCGGCGTCATCCACTGCTGGCGCGCCAAGGACCGCATCCTCAACCGCGACGTCGCCATCCGCGTGCACGTCCCCGGCGGCCCGCCGGCGCGTGCCTGGATCGCCCGCGCGCTCACCGCCGGCGGCCTGGCCACCCCGGCGCTGGCGATGGTCTACGACGCCTCGGAGGGCAGCGGCGGCGAGACGGGCGTGGCCTACGTCGTCAACGAGTGGATCGAGGGGCAGACCCTCGCCGAGCGGCTGCGGTCCGGGCCGATGGGCGAGCGGGAGGCCCGCACGGTCCTGCGGCGGCTGGCCGAGGGCGTCGCCGAGGCGCACCGGGTCGGCCTCGCGGTGGGCGGCCTGAGCCCGGAGACCGTCGTCCTGCGGCCCAACGGGCTGGTCGGCCTGCGCGCCGTCCCCGCGGCCACGGGCACCGTCCAGGAGGACATCGCCGCCCTGGGCGCGCTGCTCGAGTACTGCCTCACCGGCCGGCAGTCCGGCGTCCCCGGACCCGACGGCGCCCCCGCCGCCGCCCCGGTCGTCACCCAGCCGGACCTGGCCGCCCTGGTCCGTCGCGCCCGCTCCACCGAGCCCGGCGCCCGGCTGGCCAGCGCCGCGGCGATGGCCGCGCTGCTCGCCGAGCGCCCGCGGTCCTCGGCCGTGCCTGTCCGCGGCCGCGACGAGAGCGACAGCGGCTGGCTGCGGCGCCTTCGCGAGCACCGCGACGCCGAGCAGGCCCCCGCCGCGCCGGCGCAGGACACCGACCGGCCGCAGCGGGTCGAACCGGACACCCTGCCGCCGGTGCCGCTCGGTCCCGCCCGCCCCCTCCCGCCGGTGCCGGCCGAGGACCCCCACGACGCCGGCGCCGCCGGGGAGCCGGTCGACGAGGAGGACGAGGAGGACGGCGAGGGCTCTCCCGGCCGCCGCCGGCTCCTGGTCGCCGGCCTGCTGCTGGCCGCGCTGGTCGTCGTCGTGCTGCTCGCCTGGTGGGTGGGCACGAACCT
Organism: Geodermatophilus sp. SYSU D00525; assembly: GCF_054050475.1. Lineage (NCBI taxonomy): Bacteria > Bacillati > Actinomycetota > Actinomycetes > Geodermatophilales > Geodermatophilaceae > Geodermatophilus > Geodermatophilus sp. SYSU D00525. The sequence continues at coordinate 148,416 of NZ_JBJGZK010000005.1, read as the reverse complement.
GCTCTCGGTCGCCACGAACGTCGACCCGCGGCCCGCCGCACCGTCGGTGCCGGCCAGCAGCGCGCCCGCCGAGGACAGCAGCGCCCCCGCGCCGGAGGCCGGCACGCCCCTGGCGATCCGCGGCGCCACCGTCCTCGACCCGTTCGGCGACGGCGAGCCGGAGAACGTCGACGAGGTGCCGGCCAGCCACGACGGCGACCCGGCCACCACCTGGTCGACGCTCACCTACCGGGGCTCGGCCGACTTCGGCAACCTCAAGCCCGGCGTCGGCGTCGTCTACGACCTCGGCTCGGCCCAGGCGATCGGCGGCGTCACGCTGACGACGACCACCCCGGGCATCAACGTCGAGGTCCGCACCGGCTCCGCCCCCGACGGCGACCTGGACTCCTTCGCCGTCGCCACCGCCGGCAACGTCGACGGGACCACCGACCTCGCCTTCGACGAGCCGGTGACCGCGCAGTACGTCCTGGTGTGGGTGACCGGCCTGGTGCCGGCCGGGGACGGCTTCGCCGGGGACCTGGCCGAGGTCGCCGTCATCCCCGCCGCGGGGGAGTGACCTGCACGTCAGCGGCCTGGACGCGGGAATCCCGCCCTACGATGCCGCGTTGTGCCCCCCGTGATCGACCCCCAGCCCACTCCTGGCCCCGCGACGACCACCGAGGTCGCCTCGCCCGTGATCCCGCCCGCGGAGCACGACGGCGTCCGTGACCTGGTCATCATCGGCTCGGGTCCCGCCGGTTACACGGCGGCCGTCTACGCCGCCCGGGCCAACCTGCACCCGCTGGTCTTCGAGGGCTCCCAGTTCGGCGGCGCGCTGATGACCACCACCGAGGTGGAGAACTTCCCCGGCTTCGCCGAGGGCATCCAGGGCCCGCAGCTGATGATGGACATGCGCCAGCAGGCCGAGCGCTTCGGCGCCGAGCTGGTCGCCCGGGACGTCACCGAGGTCGACCTCACCGCCACGCCCAAGGTGGTCAAGGTCGGTGACGAGGTGACCCTCGCGCACGCGGTCATCGTCGCCACCGGCTCCAAGTACCGGTACCTGGGCCTCGACAACGAGCAGCGCCTGCTCGGCCACGGCGTCTCCGCCTGTGCCACCTGTGACGGCTTCTTCTTCCGCGACCAGGACATCGTCGTGGTCGGCGGTGGCGACTCCGCGATGGAGGAGGCGACCTTCCTCACCCGCTTCGCCAAGACGGTGACCGTCGTCCACCGCCGCGAGGAGCTGCGCGCCTCGAAGATCATGCAGAAGCGCGCGCAGGACAACGAGAAGATCCGCTGGGCGCTGGGCAAGCAGGTCACCGACGTGCTCGGTGACCAGACCGTCTCCGGCGTGCAGCTGACCGACGTCGCCACCGGCAGCACCGAGGAGCTCCCGGTCAGCGGCGTGTTCGTGGCCATCGGCCACGACCCGCGCAGCGAGATGTTCGCCGGGCAGCTCAAGCTCGACGACGAGGGTTACGTGCAGGTGGAGCACCCCAGCACCCGCACCAACATCGACGGCGTCTTCGCCTGCGGCGACGTCGTGGACCACATCTACCGGCAGGCGATCACCTCGGCCGGCACCGGCGCCGCCGCGGCCATCGACGCCGAGCGCTGGCTGGCCGAGACCTTCGACGAGCGCTGACGAAGGACCCCCCCGCCCCCCGCCCCTCGCAGGCTCGCGGCGGGATCCTGCGAGGGGCCGTTCCAGCACGTCACCACCCTGGGCATACCGCACCCCCTCCGCGGGTTACTCCCCGCGGAGGCCGACAGACCTCGACCGCGACAGAGGAGAACGACCATGGCAGGCAACACCGTGACGGTGACCGACGCGACCTTCGCCAACGAGGTGCTGGGCAGCGACAAGCCCGTCCTCGTCGACTTCTGGGCCGAGTGGTGCGGGCCGTGCAAGATGGTCGCCCCGGTGCTCGAGGAGATCGCCAAGGAGCACGGCGAGAAGCTGACGATCGCCAAGCTCAACATCGACGAGAACCCGCAGATCGCCCGCGACTACCAGGTCATGTCGATCCCGACGATGACCGTGTTCCAGGGCGGCAAGCCGGTCAAGAGCATCATCGGCGCCAAGCCGAAGGGCGCGATCCTCTCGGACCTCGCCGACTACATCTGACGGAGGACCCTCCTGCCCCCACCGCGCGCAGGCTCGCGGCGGGCCCCTGCAGGAGGGCCGTTCCAGCGCGTCACCAGGGCCCGCCCGTCCACCAGGACGGGCGGGCCCTCGCCGTCCCAGGGGGGAACCGGCCCCCGGGTGGGCCGGGAGGGGTCGCGGAGGCGACAATCGTGGGCACGATGGGTAGCGAGAGCGACATGCAGCCGCTGGGTCCGGGCAGCCACGGAGCCGCCGTCGCAGACGTACAGGCCGCACTGCGCAGCCTGGGTCTGCTCCAGCCCACCGGGGGCGCCGGGTCCTCCGACGGCGTCTACGACGAGGCGACCGCGCTCGCCGTCCGCCACTTCCAGCAGGTCCGCGGGCTGTCGGTGGACGGCCGGGTCGGCGAGGAGACCTACCGGGCGCTGTCGGAGGCGCGCTGGTCGCTGGGCGACCGGCTGCTGCACCACGACCCCGTCCGGCCGGTGCGCGGCGACGACGTCACCAACCTGCAGGAGCGGCTGCTCGAGCTGGGCTACGACGCCGGCCGCGCCGACGGCATCTTCGGTCGCGAGACCGAGTCCGGCCTGCAGGCCTTCCAGCGCGACTACGGGCTGACCGCCGACGGCACCTGCGGGCCCGCGACGCTGCGGGCGCTGCGCCAGCTGGGCCGCAAGGTGACCGGCGGCCGCCCCCAGCTGCTGCGGCAGAGCGCCGAGTTCGTCGAGAGCGGGCCGCACCTGATCGGTCGGCGCATCGTCGTCGACCCCGGCCACGGCGGCGAGGACACCGGCTTCGCCGCCGGTGAGACCACCGAGGCCGACCTCGTGCTGGACCTCGCCAGCCGGATCGAGGGCCGGCTGGCCGCGGCCGGCGCCACCGTCTACCTCACGCGCGGCCGCGACCAGAACCCGACGCCGGCCGAGCGCACCGCGTTCGCCAACGACGCCCGCGCCGACCTGTTCGTCTCCCTGCACCTGGACGCCTACGACTCCCCGCACGCGCGCGGGGTGGCCAGCTTCTACTACGGCACCGGCTCGGGGACGTCGTCGACGGTGGGGGAGCGCTTCGCCGACCTGGCCCGCCGCGAGGTGGTGGCCCGCACCGGCATGCTCGACCTCGGCGGGCACCCCAAGACCTGGGACCTGCTGCGGATGACCCGGATGCCCGCCGTCCGGCTCGACGTCGGGTACCTGTCGCACCCGGTCGACCGGCTGCTGCTGCTCGACGCCCGGCTCCGCGGCACCGTGGCCTCGGCCGTGCTGGCCGCCGTCCAGCGGCTGTTCCTGCCCGCGGAGGCCGACCCGCCCACCGGCACGTTCGTCCTGCCCCAGAGGGTCTGATCGAGAGGTGTGACGGCTGGGGCGCCTGGCGCCCCAGGTGTGACGGGTCCGTCTCACCCGCCGTGTCGGCCGGGTGCTCCCGGCCGCCTCCCTACACTCGGTCCGTGGCCTCTCTCCCGCCGTCGCACGGCCAGCCGCACCGCACGCCGCCGCAGCAGCACGGGCACGTGGTGCCCCGCCACCCGCGGCTGGACCCGCTGGCCGACCGGTACGCAGCCCGCACGCACGGCATGAAGAGCTCGGAGATCCGGGCACTCTTCTCCGTCGTCAGCCGGCCCGAGGTGGTCTCGCTGGCCGGCGGCATGCCCGCCGTCACCGCGCTGCCGCTGGACGCCGTCGGCTCGATGATCGGCGAGCTGGTCAGCGGGATGGGCGCGCAGACCCTGCAGTACGGCTCCGGCCAGGGGGACCCGCGGCTGCGCGAGCGCATCTGCGACGTCATGGCGCTCGAGGGCATCACCGACGCCTCGCCCAGCGAGGTCGTGGTGACCGTCGGCTCGCAGCAGGCCCTGGACCTCGTGACCCGCGTCTTCTGCGACCCGGGCGACGTCATCCTCGCCGAGGGCCCGTCCTACGTCGGCGCGCTCGGGGTCTTCCAGGCCGCCGAGGCGCGGGTGAAGCACGTCGCCATGGACGACGACGGGCTGGTCCCGGAGGCGCTGGAGCAGGCGCTGCTCGAGTGCCGGGCCAACGGCGACCGGGTCAAGTTCCTCTACACGGTGCCCAACTTCCACAACCCGGCCGGCGTGACGCTGTCGGAGCCGCGCCGCCAGGCGATCGTCGACATCGCCGACCGCTACGACCTGCTGGTCATCGAGGACAACCCCTACGGCCTGCTCGGCTTCGACCACGAGCCGATGCGCGCGCTGCGGGCCCGCAACGCGCAGCGGGTCATCTACCTCGGCTCGTTCTCCAAGACCTTCTCCCCGGGCCTGCGGGTGGGCTGGGTGCTCGCGCCGCTCGCCGTCCGCGAGAAGCTGGTGCTGGCCACCGAGGCGCAGGTGCTGTGCCCGCCCTCGCTCACCCAGTACGCCGTCGCCCGGTACCTGGACACCCAGCCCTGGCGGGAGCAGATCAAGCTGTTCACCGAGCTCTACCGTGAGCGGCGGGACGCCACCCTGGAGTCGCTCGACGCGCTGATGCCCCCGGGCACCACCTGGACCCGTCCCGACGGCGGCTTCTACGTGTGGCTGAAGCTCCCCCACGGCCTGGACGCCAAGCTCATGCAGCCGCGGGCGGTGGGCGCGCACGTCGCCTACGTCCCGGGCATCGGCTTCTACGCCGACGGGTCGGGCCGGGAGTACATGCGGCTGTCCTACTGCTACCCCGAGCCGGACCAGATCCGGGAGGGCGTGCGCCGGCTGGCCCGGGTCATCGAGGCCGAACTGGACCTGCACTCCACCTTCGACGCCGTCGACACCGGCACCTTCCGCGCCGTCGGCCGGCCCGGGACCGGCACCGCCGAGACCATCGTCGGCCCCGCCAGCAGCGACCGGATCGAGGACTGACGTGACCGAACCCGTGACCGACCCGGCCGCACCGGCCGCCCCCGACGTGGAGGAGACCCCGCTGCGCGCCGTCGTCCTGGCCGGTGGCCTGACCTTCGAGCGCGAGGTCAGCCTGTCCTCGGGCACCCAGGTGGTGGAGGAGCTGGCCCGCGTCGGTGTCGACGCCGAGCTGCGCGACGCCGACGCCGAGTTGCTGCCCGGCCTGGCCGCCTCCCCCGCCGACGCGGTGTTCATCGCCCTGCACGGCGCCACCGGCGAGGACGGCGCCCTGCGCGCGGTCCTCGACCTGGCCGGCGTCCCCTACGTCGGCTCCCCGGCCGCGGCCTGCCGGCTCGCCTGGGACAAGCCCGCGGCCAAGTCGGTCGTGCGCACGGCGGGGGTGACGACGCCGGACTGGGTGGCGCTGCCGCACAGCACGTTCCGCGAGCTCGGCGCCGGCGCCGTCCTCGACCTCATCGTCGCCCGGCTCGGGCTGCCGCTGATGGTCAAGCCGGCCTCGGGCGGCTCGGCGCTGGGCGCGCAGAAGGTCACCCGCGTCGAGGACCTGCCCGCGGCGATGGTCAGCTGCTTCGCCTACGGCGACACCGTGCTCGTCGAGCGGTTCGTCGACGGCGTGGAGCTGGCCCTGTCGGTGGTCGACCTGGGGGAGGGGCCGCAGGCGCTGCCAGCGGTGGAGATCGCCCCGGAGTCCGGCGTCTTCGACTACACCGCCCGCTACACGCCCGGGCTCACCGAGTACCACGCGCCGGCCCGCGTCTCCGACGACGTCGCGGCCCACGCGGCCGACGTCGCGGTGCGGGTGCACCGGGCACTGGGCCTCGCGGACCTGTCCCGCACCGACGCGATCGTCTCGCCCGACGGCGAGGTGCACTTCCTCGAGGTGAACGTCTCCCCGGGGCTGACCGAGACGTCGATGTTCCCCATGGCGGTCGAGGCCGCCGGGCACGACCTGGGCGAGGTCCTCTCGCAGCTGCTCACCCGCCGGGCCCAGAGCCCCCGCTGAGCGAGGACCGCCCTGCAGGAAGGCCGGGTTCCGTCCGTGACGGAACCCGGCCTTCTCGCTATTCAGGCGCCTTCCGGCTCCTCGCGGCGGCCGGTCAGGTCCGGCGCCATCTGGCCGATGATGCGCTGCAGGTCGTCGACGGAGCCGAACTCGACGACGATGCGGCCCTTGGCCCGGCCGATCTGGATCTTCACCTTGGTCTCGAAGACGTCGGACAGCCGGCCGGCGAGGTCCTCCACGCCCGGCGCGCTGATCCGGCGGGCGCGGCGGCGGGAGGCCGGCTGCTCGGCCACGGCGAGCGCGACCGCCTCCTCGGTGGCCCGCACCGACAGCCCCTCGGCGACGATCCGGGCGGCCAGGGCCTCCTGCGCCTCGGCGTCGTCGAGCCCGAGCAGCGCCCGCGCGTGCCCGGCGGAGATGACGCCGGCGGCGACCCGGGTCTGCACCTTCACCGGCAGCTTGAGCAGCCGGATGGTGTTGGTGACCTGCGAGCGGCTGCGGCCGATCCGCTGCGCCAGTTCCTCGTGGGTGGCGCCGAACTCCTCCAGCAGCTGCTGGTAGGCCGCCGCCTCCTCCAGCGGGTTGAGCTGGACGCGGTGGATGTTCTCCAGCAGGGCGTCGCGGAGGAGGGCGTCGTCCTCGGTGTCCCGGACGATGGCCGGCACCGTCTCGAGCTCGGCCGCGCGCGCGGCCCGCAGCCGGCGCTCGCCCATGATGAGCTCGTAGGGCGCGCCGCCGTCGCCGTCGGTGCGCTCACGCACGACGATCGGCTGCAGCAGGCCGAACTCGCGCACCGAGTGGGTGAGCTCCTCGAGCGCCTCGTCGTCGAAGACCTGCCGCGGCTGGCGGGGGTTGGGGAGGACGTCGCTGACGGCGACCTCGCGCAGCTGCGCGCCGGGGACGCCGACCGCCGCCTCGGCCTGCGCGGCCACCGTGGCCGCCGCCTGCGCCGCCGGCGGCAGCAGGGTGACCGGTGCCGGCGCCCCACCCGTCCCGGGCGTCCCGGCCGTCTCGGGGGCGGCGGGGGCCGGGCCGTCGGTCTCGGGCAGCGTCGGCTGCTCGACCGGCGGGGCGGTGGGGATCAGCGCCGCGAGACCCCGGCCGAGGCCGCCACGCTTGCTCATCGGGTCTCCTCGTCGACGGAGGCGGGAACGGGCAGGACGGCGGCGTCGGTGCCGGCGAACGCGGGGTCGGCGTGCCGGGCGGCGCCCGGGCGGACGGCGGGCATCGGCGCGGTCGCCGGCGCGGGAGGCGGCGGCGGGGGACCCATCGGCCGGACGTCGATCGGCGCCAGGCCCACGCCGCGCTCGGCGAGCTCGCGGGCGGCCTCGACGTAGCTGGTCGAGCCGCGCGAGCCCGGGTCGTAGGTGAGCACGGACTGGCCGTACCCCGGCGCCTCGGACACCCGGACGTTGCGCGGGATGACCGTCGCCAGCACCAGGTCCCCGAAGTGGCTGCGGACCTCCTCGGCCACCTGGTCGGCGAGCTTGGTCCGGCCGTCGTACATCGTCAGCAGGATGGTGCGGACGGCGATCCCCGGGTTGAGGTGCGCGCGCACCAGCTCGATGTTGTTGAGCAGCTGCCCCAGGCCCTCCAGCGCGTAGTACTCGCACTGGATCGGGATGAGCACCTCGTCGCCGGCCACGAGCGCGTTGAGCGTCAGCAGGCCCAGCGACGGCGGGCAGTCGATGAGCACGTAGTGCGGGCGCTGGTCCTCGGGCAGGCCGTGGATGTAGCCCTCGATCGCGCGGCGCAGCCGGTACTCGCGGGCGACGACGGAGACCAGCTCGATCTCCGCGCCGGCCAGGTCGATCGTCGCCGGGACGCAGCGCAGGTTCGGGCTCGCCGTCGTCGGGTGGACGACGTCGGCCAGCGAGCTGTCCCCGACGAGCGCGTCGTAGATCGACGGCGTCCCCACCGTGTGGTCCACGCCGAGGGCGGTGCTGGTGTTGCCCTGCGGGTCGAGGTCGATGACCAGCGCCCGCAGGCCGTAGAGCGCCAGTGCCACGCCCAGGTTGACCGTCGAGGTGGTCTTTCCGACGCCGCCCTTCTGGTTGGCGACGGTGATGACCCGGATGCGCCCGGGTGCCGGGAACGGTTCCTGGTCGGCGGCGTGCAGCACCCGGGTGGCCCGCAGCGCCTCCATCGCGATGGGACTGTCGAAGTCCCCGCCGGAGTGGGCCGCCGAGTCGGCCGCGAGGCTGCTGCGCAGTCGCTGGCCCGGGTCGGTCATCGCGGGTCCTTCCTGCCGACCCGTTTCACGTGGAACGGGACGGGTACCTGGGCGCGTTCCACGTGGAACGCCGTCGTCGTCCCGCGGGGCCTCACCGTCGGCCCCGCGTCATCACCACCACGGTAGTGGCAGCGTCCCCCAGCCCGGCGCCGACAGCCCGGACGTGGACGTCACGCATGCCCGCGGCCTCCAGCTCGGGGAGGAGGGTGGGCAGTTCCTCCACCGCGCGGGCGCCGACGAGGGCCACCAGCTGGGCGCCGGGCCGCAGCAGACCGCGGCTCCAGCCCACCAGCCGGGGCAGCGCGGCGACCGCCCGGGCGGTGACGACGTCGACCGGGCCGACCGCGGACACCACCGAGCGCTCCTCGGCGCGGCCGCGGACCACCCGCCACGGGGCGCCGAGCTCGGCGACGACCTCCTCGAGGAACTCCACCCGGCGGGCCATCGGCTCCACCAGGGTCATCCGCAGGTCCGGCCGGGCCAGCGCCAGCGGGATCCCCGGGAGGCCGGCGCCGCTGCCGACGTCGACCACCCGGGCCCCCTCGGGCACCGCCTCGGCGACGGCGGCACTGTTGAGCACGTGCCGCTCCCACAGCCGCGGGACCTCCCGCGGGCCGATCAGCCCGCGGGTGACGCCGTCGGAGGCGAGCCGCGCGACGTAGCGCTCGGCCCCGGGCAGCCCCGCCCCGAACACGGAGGCGGCGACTCCCGGGGCGGGTGGGACGGACGGGACGGGAGTGTCGCTCACCGCTCCGGCAGGACCACGACGCGGCGGTGGGGCTCCTCGCCCTCCGACTCGCTGCGCACTCCGCTGACGCCGGCGATGACGTCGTGGACGACCTTGCGCTCGAACGGGTTCATCGGCGCCAGCCGCTCGGGCTGCCCGCTGCCGGCGACCCGGCGGGCGGCCTCGGCGGCCATGGAGGTGAGGTCCGCGCGCCGCCGGGCCCGGTAGCCGCCGATGTCGAGCATCAGCCGGCTGCGGACGCCGGTCGCCTGGGCGACGGCCAGCCGGGTGAGCTCCTGCAGCGCCTCCAGCACGGAGCCGTCGGAGCCGACGAGGTCGTCGAGGTCGCCGCCGACGATGGCGACCGAGGCCCGGTCGCCCTCGACGTCGAGGTCGATGTCCCCGTCGACGTCGAGGATGTCGAGCAGCCGTTCGAGGTAGTCCCCGGCGACGTCGCCCTCGCGGACGAGCAGGTCGGTGCCGGTGGCGGCGGCGCGGCCGTTCCCCGAGGGGGCGGGCGCGACCTCGTCGGCGGGCTCGAGGACGGCGTCGGTGCTGTCGTCGTCGGCGTCGGGGAGGTCGGGGGTCTCGGCCGGTGCGGTGTGGTTCGGGACGCTCACGGAGGTACCTCCAGTCGGTGCGGGCAGCCGGGGCGGGCCCGGAGGTCGGAGGCCGGAGGGCGCGGGGTCGCTGCTCCTCCCGGCGGGTCCGCGGCGAACCGCGTCGGGGACGCCGTCGCCGCGGACCGGGGTCTAGCGGCGCTTGCGCTTGCCGCCGGTGCCGGCGGGCCGGCCGTGCGGGCCGCGGTTGGCGGGCCGGGAGGAGCGGTTCCCGCCGCCGGAGGCGCTGCCGCCCGCGGCGGTCGCCCCGCTGCCCGTGCCGGGCGTACCGGAGCCGTTGCTCCCGGCGGCATTGCTCCCGGCGGCATTACTCCCGGCGGCATTGCTCCCGGCGGTGTTCGCGCCGGTGCCCGGAGCGCCCGCACCGTTCCCGCCGGCGGGGGTGCCGTCCGCCGCGGTGCCGTCGGCACCGCCCTTGGTCAGCTCGACGCCGGCGCCCGCGGGCCGGCCGCCCTTGCCGCGCACCGGCTTGGCGCCGGGCTTGGGAGCGAGCGTCTTCGGGTCGATCGCGGGCTTCTCGGCCGCGGCCTTCGCCTTGGCGGCGGGGCTGCCGGGCGGGGGCATCTTGCGCAGGATGAAGAACTGCTGGCCCAGGGTCCACAGGTTGTTCGTCATCCAGTACAGGAGGACGCCGATGGGGAAGAAGAAGCCGGTGACGAAGAGGCTGATCGGCATGCCGTAGAGCAGCAGCTTCTGCACCATCGCGGCCTGGCCCTCGACCGGGCCGGAGCGCTTCATGATCTGCTTCTGCGTGACGTAGGTGGTCACGCACATGACCACCATGAGGATCAGCGCGACCGTGCGGATGCCGCCCTGGGTGACGCCGGGCAGCGCCAGGACGGCCTCGGCCTTGGGCCCCGACATGGTGAACGACGCGGAGATGGGCGCGATCCCGAACAGCTTCGCCGTGGCCGCCTGCTGGGTGAGGTCGTAGCTCCAGCTGTAGAGGCCCTGGGCGCCGGGCTGCAGGCGGCGCAGCACGTGGAACAGCGCGAGGAAGACCGGGATCTGCGGGAGGATCGGCAGACAGCCGGCCAGCGGGTTGACCCCGCGCTCCTTCTGCAGCGCCATCATCGCCTGGCTGAAGCCCTGGCGGTCCGCGCCGTACTGCTTGCGCAGCTTCTGGATCTCCGGCTGGATCTCCTGCATCGCCCGCTGGCTCTTGATCTGCTTGACGAACAGCGGGAAGAGGATGAGCCGGACGGTGACGACCAGGAACACGATCGACAGCGCCCAGGTGAGGCCGGCGGCCGGGTCGAGGAACGTGGAGAACACCGAGTGCCACGTCTTCATGACGAAGGCGATGGCGGTGTAGAGCCAGTCAAGCAACGGAGGACTCCTCCTGCGGGGCCCGGCGGGACGCCGGCGGGGTCTCGGGGGCGGGGCGACGGGCACCGTCGGCGGCGGGCACGCCGGCGGCGGGCGCCGCGGGTGCCGCTGTCATCGACGTGCGGCCGTCGCCGCCGGTTCCGGGGCTCACCCGGCCCGCGCGCGGAGCGGGGACCGGGTCGTAGCCGCCGGGGTGCCACGGTGCGCACTTGAGCAGCCGCCGCAGCGCCAGCCACGACCCGCGGGCGGCGCCGTGGACGGCGACCGCCTCGGCGGCGTAGGCGCTGCAGGTGGGCGCGAAGCGGCAGCGCGGGGGCAGCGCGGGGCTGATGGCGCGGGAGTAGAAGCCGACGGCGGCCAGCAGCGCGCGCGCCACGGGCCCGGGACGCCGGGACACGGGGGCGCTCACGAGGACCGCGTCCGCTCGCCCGCCGGCCGGGGCCGCTCGGCGAGCACCCGGTCCAGGCCGGCGGCCAGGTCGCGGCGCAGCTGCGCGGAGGTCGCCGTCGCGGCGTCGGGACGGGCCCGGACGACCAGGTCGGCGCCGGCGGGCAGCCGGCCGAGCTCCTCGCGCACGGCGGCGCGCAGCTGCCGGGTCACGCGGTGCCGGACCACGGAGTTGCCGACCGCCTTGCCGACCACGAACCCGGCGCGGGGCCCGGCGGGCGTCCCGTCCCGGGGCACACCGAGACCCCCGGCCGTGCGGGCCGGGGGTCGGACGGGGAGGTAGTGGAGCACCATGGTCGGCCGACCGGCACGCCGGCCCGACCGGACGACCGCGGTGAACTCCGGACGCCGGCGCAGGCGGGCCTGCGCGGGCAGCACCTCAGGCGGAGAGCTTCTCGCGACCCTTGCGGCGGCGGCCGGCGAGGATCGCGCGGCCTGCGCGGGTGCGCATCCGCAGCCGGAAGCCGTGGGTCTTGGACCGGCGGCGGTTGTTCGGCTGGAAGGTGCGCTTGCTCACGGGTACTCCTACGGCAGGACATCGGTGGTGCGGCCGGCCGGTGGGCAGGCGCGCGGCGGGGCTCCGGGAGAGGCGGCGGGGCCACTCCGCGGGACCCCGCGAGGCTGGCGCTGTGGGCCCCGGTCCCGGCGGCCCGGGACACGGCCGGCGCCGGGGACCGGCGGACGACCGCGTCCGCGCACCGGTGCCGGTCCACAGACTCCGACCAGCATAACCGAGGACGGCGGCGCCCGAGGACGCCGTTCCCGCGGTCCCGGTCACGCGACCCCCGCCGGACGGCGACCCGCCAGGCTGCACCCTCCGGGCGGACGGTCGGTGTCGGCACGCCGACCGCCCGGGGACGACACGCCGAACGACACGCGCACCGGCCGTCCCAGGCGTTCCCGGACGTCGTTGCCGGGCTGTGGACGGGGCTGTTAGCGTCGCCGTCGCTCCGGTCCGGGCAGACCGCCCGGCACGGGGGCCGACCACCCGGTCGACCTGACCGCAGTCCGTCTCGAGCCGTATCACGACCTCCCTCCCGACCAGCGACGACGCCGCTGCGACCTGACGTCCACAGGTCGACACGGCGCCTTGTCGCCGGTCGTGCACAGCCTGTGGACACTCGTGTGGAACCCGGGTGTCCCGGATGTCCACTTCCCGGGCAGCCGCGGCACCGGGGACGCCGGCTCCCGGGGACGCCGGAGGTCGGACAGCGGGGACGAACTGCAAGGGGAGGACACGGTCATGGCCGATGCCGCGGTGGACCTGGCGGAGGTCTGGGACTCGGTCCGCGAGCGGCTGGCCACCAGCCTGACCCGGCAGCAGAACGCGATGCTCAACCTGACCCGGCCGGTCGGCCTGGTCGGCGGCACCGCCGTGCTCGCCGCGCCCAACGAGTTCACCCAGACCGTGCTCGAGTCGCGGATGCGCCGGGTGCTGGCCGAGGCGCTGTCCGAGCAGCTCGGCCGGGACATCGGCGTCGCCATCCAGCTCGAGGACGCCCCCGCCTCGGCACCGGCGCCCGAGGAGCAGCCGACCCGCCGGCCGTGGACCCCGGTCGACACCGGCCCCACCGACGAGGACCGCGAGCGGGCCGACGACGGCCGCAGCGCCTTCGGGGTGCGCAGCGACGCGCGTCCGCTCGACCGCGGCGGCTTCGAGCCCTCGCCGTTCGAGCCGGGCCCCTACGAGCCCTCGCCGTTCGACCCGGCGTCCTACGACCCGGCCCCGTACGAGGCCGGCCCCTTCGAGCCCTACGACGCCGGCCGTCCCGACGCGGCCCGCCGGGACACCGCGCGCCGCGAGGCGTCGTCCCCCGCCGACGCGCCGGCGCCGCCCGGTGACGGCGTGGGGGAGTGGGGCGGCTCGGACTGGAGCCCCGCGAGCCGCGGGCGCACCGGCCGCCGCCGCGGCCCGCGCGTCGGGGAGGGCGCCGAGGTGCTGCCCTTCGACCTCGGCGACGCCGCGCCCGACGGCGCCGACGAGCCCGCGCCCCAGCGCGGCGGGTCCCCCGGCCGCACCTCCGGCACCGCGGTGCCGCTGTTCGGTGACCGCCGTCCGCCGGCCGGCCTGGACCCGGGGCTGAACCCCAAGTACGTCTTCGACAGCTTCGTCATCGGCAACAGCAACCGGTTCGCCCACGCCGCGGCGGTCGCCGTCGCCGAGGCGCCGGCCCGGGCCTACAACCCGCTGTTCGTCTACGGCGACTCCGGGCTGGGCAAGACGCACCTGCTGCACGCCATCGGGCACTACGCGGCGCGGATGTTCCCCAACGTGCGGGTGCGCTACGTCAGCACCGAGGAGTTCACCAACGAGTTCATCAACCTGGTGCACTCCGGCCGGGCCGAGGACTTCCGCCGCCGCTACCGGGACATCGACTTCCTGCTCATCGACGACATCCAGTTCCTGGAGCGCGCCGAGCGGACGCAGGAGGAGTTCTTCCACACCTTCAACACGCTCCACAACGCGAGCAAGCAGATCGTCATCACCTCCGACCGGGCGCCGAAGAAGCTGACGACGCTCGAGGACCGGCTGCGGACCCGCTTCGAGTGGGGCCTCATCACCGACGTCCAGGCGCCGGACCTGGAGACCCGCATCGCGATCCTGCGGAAGAAGGCCTACGGCGAGCGGCTGCAGGTGCCCGACCCGGTGCTGGAGTTCATCGCCAGCAAGGTGCAGACCAACATCCGCGAGCTCGAGGGCGCGCTCATCCGCGTCACCGCGTTCGCCAGCCTCAACAAGCAGCAGGTGGACCTGCCGCTGGCCGAGCTGGTGCTCAAGGACCTCATCAGCGACGAGCAGGGCCCGCAGATCACCGCGGCGATCATCATGGCCGCGACCGCGGAGTACTTCTCCGTGACGATGGAGGAACTGCAGGGCTCCAACCGCAGCCGCACGCTGGTCAACGCCCGCCAGATCGCCATGTACCTGTGCCGGGAGCTCACCGAGCTGTCCCTGCCGCGGATCGGGGCGTCCTTCGGCGGCAAGGACCACACCACGGTCATGCACGCGGTCAAGAAGATCACCAACCTGATGAGCGAGCGCCGGGCGACCTACACCCAGGTCACCGAGCTGACCGCCCGCATCAAGAGCCGCGCCCGCCAGTAGCCCCGGCGGCCCGCCGGGCGGCCCCTCGGCGGCCGTCCTCCGCCCGGACGGTGGAGACGCCGGGCCGGCTGTCCACAACCGGGGGACACCGGCGGGGACCGGTCGTCGCCCGTCGTCCCGCGGCTGCCGGGCGGTCACCGGCTCCCGTGGTGTCGACATCCCGACGAGTTGTCCCCAGGGATGTGCACACCCTGGGGAGATCGTGATCCCGGCGTGACCGGACCGCCCGGGGAGCCGTGGCACCGGGTGTCGTCCCCAGGTGGTTCCCCAGTGTGTGCATCCAGCGACGTTCCGCCGTGGTGAGCTGCGCGTTCACGCCGCCGGCGGCCCGTCGTCCCCACCTCTGACCGTCGCCGGCCGGCGCGGCCGCCGGGGGCCTGGGCACGGACTGGGGACAGGACGTGGGTGCAGCGGGGACGGGGCGTGGAGAGACGGCGGTGCCTGTGCACCGCCGTCGAGATGTCCACGTGTCGACAACAACGACACGTGAGTTCCCCACAGCGAGCCAACATGTCGACAATGGCGCTGACCTGCGAGAAGGGCCTCGATCCCCAGCTTCCACACCGGTGATGACGGAGATGAGGGAGATAGATCGAGGTTTTCTCGAACCCCAGTAGGGGTGGGGACGCTGCGGCCCGGAGGGGCTCCGGGGCCGCAGCGGAACAGCAGCAGGGAGCAGGGCCGGCCACCTGATCGGGTCCCGGGTTCCCCCATCCACACCCCGACGGGCACGATGAACGACGCAACAGACACCGAGCCCCGTTCCCGGTCCGCACGGACGCCGGGGACCGGGGTGCGCAGACGACAGCAGTGGGCCGTGCAGAGCTGGGGTGGGTCGGTCATGGAGTTCCGGGTGACACGCGAGGTGCTCGCGGATGCCGTCGCGTGGACGGCACGCAGCCTCCCGCCGCGGCCGTCGGTGCCGGTCCTCGCCGGCATCCTGCTCGAGGTCGACGGCAGCCAGCTGTCGGTCTCCGGCTTCGACTACGAGGTCTCCGCGCGCGCGGAGGTCGACGTGCAGGCGGGGGAGAGCGGCCGCGTGCTGGTGCCCGGCCGGCTGCTCGCCGAGATCACCCGCGCGCTGCCGCCGCAGCCGGTCGACGTCCGCGCCGAGGGCCCGCGGCTGGCGATCACCTGCGGCAACGCGCGGTTCAGCCTGCCCACGCTGCCGGTCGAGGACTACCCGTCGCTGCCGGCGATGCCGTCGTCGGCCGGCGTGGTCGACAGCGACGTGTTCGCCGAGGCGGTCGGCCAGGTCGCCGTCGCCGCCGGCCGCGACGACACGCTGCCCATGCTCACCGGCGTCCGGCTGGAGATCGACGACGACCGGGTGACCCTCGCCGCCACCGACCGCTACCGGCTGGCCGTGCGCGAGTTCGCCTGGCGCCCGGAGACCCCGGGCACCTCGGCCGCGGTGCTGGTCCCGGCGCGCACGCTCGCCGACGCCGCCCGGACGCTGACCAGCGGCCCCGAGATCGTGATCTCGCTGTCCTCCAGCGGGTCGGGCGAGGGCATCCTGGGCCTGTCGGGCAAGGACCGGCAGACCACGACCCGGCTGCTGGACGCCGAGTTCGTCAAGTACCGCGCGATCATGCCGAGCGAGTCCGCCGCGCACGCCACGCTGCCGGTCGTGCAGTTCACCGACGCCGCCAAGCGCGTCGCGCTGGTCGCCGAGCGCGGCACCCCGCTGCGCTGCGAGTTCACCCCGGGCCAGGTCACGCTGCGCGCCGGCGGCAGCGACGACGAGGGCCAGGCCGAGGAGCGCTGCGACGTCGAGTTCGAGGGCGACCCGCTGACCATCGGCTTCAACCCGACGTTCCTGCTCGACGGGCTGGCCGCGGTGCACACCGGCCGGGCGCGGATGGACTTCACCAGCCCGCTCAAGCCCGCGGTGCTCTCCGGCGTCGAGGACCCGGCGACCGACGACGAGGACGGCGGCGAGCGCCCGGTGGAGCGTCCCGGCAGCTACCGCTACCTGATCATGCCGGTGCGTCTGCCGGGCTGACGTCGGCGGACGAGGTGTCCCGGGCAGCCGGGGAGGGCACCGCACACCGCGGGCACCCGCACCGTCGCGTGCGCCCGTGCCATGACGACCGCGAGGGAAGGACTGAGCCGTGCAGCTGGGGCTGATCGGGTTGGGCAAGATGGGCGGCAACATGGCCGAGCGGCTGCGCCGCGCCGGTCACGAGGTGGTCGGCTTCGACCACCACCCGGACAAGCGCGACGTCGACAGCCTCGAGGCGCTCGTCGGCGCGCTGTCGGCGCCGCGCGTGGTGTGGGTGATGGTCCCGGCCGGCGAGCCGACCCGGGAGACGGTGCGCCAGCTCGGTGAGCTGCTCGAGCCGGGCGACGTCGTCGTCGACGGCGGGAACTCCCGGTTCACCGACGACAAGGTGCACGCCGAGATGCTCGGCGAGAAGGGCGTCGGCTACGTCGACGTCGGCGTCTCCGGCGGCGTCTGGGGCCTGGAGAACGGCTACGCGCTGATGGTCGGCGGGTCGAAGGACGACGTCGCCAAGGTGCAGCCGGTGTTCGACGCGCTGAAGCCGCCGTCGCCGACCGACGCGTCGGGGGAGGAGATCCCGGGCGCGGGCTTCGTGCACGCCGGCCCGGTGGGGGCGGGCCACTACGCGAAGATGGTCCACAACGGCATCGAGTACGCGCTGATGCAGGCCTACGGCGAGGGCTACGAGCTGCTGGCCGCCGTCGACCTGATCGAGGACGTGCCGGGCGTCGTCGCCAGCTGGACCCAGGGCACCGTCATCCGCTCGTGGCTGCTGGACCTGCTGGTCCGCGCGCTGCAGGAGGACCCGCAGCTGGAGAAGATCAGCGGCTACGCCGAGGACTCCGGGGAGGGCCGGTGGACGGTGCAGGAGGCCATCGACCACGCCGTCCCCATGCCCACGATCGCGGCGTCGCTGTTCGCCCGGTTCGTCTCGCGGCAGGACGACTCGCCCACGATGAAGGCGGTCGCCGCGCTGCGCCAGCAGTTCGGTGGGCACGCGGTGCACGCCGTCAAGGCGCAGGAGGTCGAGCGCCCCGCATGAGGAAGGACCCCCCTGCCCCCCACCACTCGCAGGCTCGCGGCGGGGCCCTGCAGGGGGGCCGTTCCAGCACCTCACCAGCGGGCGTGCGCTGAGGTGTACGTCCGGCACCTCCAGCTGGTCGACTTCCGCAGCTGGGAGAAGGTCGACCTGGCGCTGCGGCCCGGCCCGACGGTGTTCGTCGGCCGCAACGGCGAGGGCAAGACCAACCTCGTCGAGGCGGTCGGCTACCTCGCGACCATGAGCAGCCACCGGGTGTCCGCCGACGCGCCGCTGGTGCGCCACGGCGCGGGGCAGGCCGTGGTCCGGGCGGCGCTGCGCCGGGAGGACCGCGAGCTGCTCGTCGAGGTGGAGGTCAACCCGGGCCGGGCCAACCGGGTCCGGGTGAACCGGGCCGCGCTGCCGCGCCCGCGCGAGCTCCTCGGGCTGGTGAAGAGCGTGCTGTTCGCCCCCGAGGACCTCGCGCTGGTGCGCGGCGACCCGGCCGAGCGACGCCGGTTCCTCGACGACCTGCTGGTCAGCCGCACGCCGCGGCTGGCCGGGGTGCGCAGCGACTACGAGCGGGTGCTCAAGCAGCGCAACGCCCTGCTCAAGACCGCCCGGATGGCCCGCGGCGACGCCCTGGCCACCCTCGACGTCTGGGACACCCACCTCGTCGAGCTCGGCGGGCAGCTGCTGGCCGCCCGCTTGGCCCTGGTCGCCGACCTCGCGCCCCACGTGGCCCGCGCCTACGCCACCGTGGCCGGCGCGGGCGCCGCGGCCGCGGGCCTGGGCTACGCGAGCACCGTCCCGCTGGCCGGCGACGGCGCCCCGCTGCCCCCCGGGACCGCGACGCCGTCGGCGGCCGAGCTGTCGGGGGCGCTGCGCGAGCGGGTCGCCGAGCGGCGCCGCGACGAGGTGGACCGGGGGATGACGCTGGTCGGCCCGCACCGCGACGACCTCGTCCTGCACCTGGGCCCCGCCCCGGCCAAGGGCTTCGCCAGCCACGGCGAGTCCTGGTCGTTGGCGCTCGCGCTCAAGCTGGGCTGCTTCGGCCTGCTGCGCGCCGACGGGGAGGAGCCGATCCTGGTGCTCGACGACGTCTTCGCCACGCTGGACGCCGGCCGCCGGGCGGCGCTGGCCGAGGTCGCCCGCGGGGCCGAGCAGACGCTCATCACGGCCGCCGTCCTCGACGACGTGCCCGACGAGCTCCGCGGCGCCCGGGTCGAGGTGGGCGAGGGGACGGCGACGCTGGTCGAGGCGGCCGCCGGCGGCGAGGAGGTCCACGGTGGCTGACGAGCGGCCGGCCCGGCCCAGCGACATCGCCCGCGCCGCGCTGGAGGCGGCCCGCGCGGCGTCGGCGGCCCGCCCGGCGCCCACCCGCCGCCGGGTGGCCGGCCCGCGGCGGCGGTGGACCGGCCCGCGCCCCGGCGACGACGACCCGCAGCCGCTCGCCCGGCTGGTCGACTCGCTCGTCAGCACCCAGGACTGGTCGGAGCAGACCCGGGTCGGCGCGGTGTTCGGCCGCTGGTCGGCGCTGGTCGGCCCCGACATCGCCTCCCACTGCCGCCCGGAGACGCTGACCGAGGGCGAGCTGCTCGTCGTCGCGGAGTCCACCGCCTGGGCCACCCAGCTGCGGCTGCTCGCGCCGACGATCCTCGCCAGGCTGCGCGCCCAGGTCGGCGGGGACGTGGTGACCCGGCTGCGCGTTGTCGGTCCGACGGCCCCCAGCTGGAAGAAGGGCCCGCGGTCGGTCCGCGGGCGGGGGCCCCGCGACACGTACGGATGAGGACGGTGCCCCGATGAGCAGCCCGCACGACGACAGGCCCCGCGACGACGACCCGCGCGACCGGGACGGCTGGCAGGAGCCGGCCCACCTCGGCGAGGGCGGGACGGGCGACGGTGACCGGGAGCCGGAGCCGGCCCGCCCCGGGCCGGTCGTCTCCTGGGCCCCGCCCGCCTCGCGGCAGCGCACGCCCGGCGTCGTCGAGCAGGTGTTCCGCTACCAGGGCGACACCGTCGGGGCGCAGGGGTGGGCGCTGCAGCACGGCTGGGAGATCTCCGACGGGACCGCGCCCCAGGACGCCGTCCTCGCCGAACTGGTGGCCACCGCCCCGGTCCGTGCCACCAAGGACCACCGGCCGGCGGGGGTGATGCGCGGGCGCGCCGGGACCCTCGAGCTGGTCGCCTTCGACGTCGTCTTCACCGACAAGCGGTACACCGTACCCGAGTGGGCGGTCACCGCGGCGCCGGTGCTGCTCCCGCTGCCCGGCCTGCGGCTGTCCCCGGCCCGGTTCTGGCGGCACCGCACCGGCGGCCTGCTGCACGTGCCCAGCGGCGACGAGGCCTTCGACGCCCGCTGGGTGCTGCTCACCGCCGAGGACGGCGAGGCGGTCCGCCGCCTGGTCGGCGACCACACCGTGCGCGGGCTGCTGATGGGCTCCGACGACGGCGACGAGTTCTGGTCGGCCGCCGGCCACCTCGCCGCCGTCCGCCCGGACGGGCAGCGGCCCGAGCTGATCGAGCACCACGCCCGCCTGCTGGGCGCGATGGTCTCCGCCCTGGCCGGCGTCTCCTGAGCGACGCCGAGGCTGCCGTGGACCCCGCGGCCGCACCGACGGCGGGGCTGCGGGACCTGCTGCCCCTGCTCCGCCCGCACCGGCGGCCGCTGCTGCTGGCCGCCGGGCTGTCGCTGGTCGGCGCGGCCGCGGCACTGGCCCAGCCCGCGCTGACCGGCCGCGTGATCACCGCCGTCGGCGCCGGCCGGCCGCTGCTGCCCGCCGTCGCCGCGCTGGTCCTGGTCCTGGTCGCGGGGGCGGTGCTCGACGCGGGGCAGTCGTACCTGCTGCAGCGCACCGGTGAGGGCGTCGTCCTCACCACCCGCCGCACCGTGGCCGACCGGCTGCTGCGGCTGCCCGTCGCCGAGTACGACCGGCGCCGCACCGGCGACCTCATGTCCCGGGTGGGCGCCGACACCACCCTGCTGCGCGCCACCGTCACCTCCGGCGTCGTGGAGGTGGCGGGGTCCGCGGTGGTCGGGGTCGGCGCGCTGGTGGCCATGGCGCTGGTCGACGTCTGCCTGCTGCTGGTCACCCTCGCCGCGGTCGCGATCGGCATGGCGGTGGTCGTGAGCTCCAGCCGGCGGGTGCGCCGGCTCTCGCGCCGGGCGCAGGAGGAGGTCGGCGCGATGACGGCGGCCGTCGAGCGGGCGTTGTCGGCGGTGCGCACCATCCGGGCCAGCGGCGCCACCGCGCGGGAGGTCGACGCGGTGGGGGAGAGCGCGGCGCGGGCCTACCGGGCGGGGGTCTCGGTGGCGCGGGTGCAGGCGCTGGTCGCGCCGGCCGGGTCGATCGCCGTGCAGGGCGCGTTCCTCGCCGTCCTGGGGCTCGGCGGGTACCGGGTGGCCACCGGCTCGATCGCCGTCGCCGACCTGGTCGCGTTCATCCTCTACCTGTTCCTGCTGGTCATGCCGCTGGGCCAGGCGGTCTCGGCGTGGACCCAGCTGCAGACCGGGCTCGGCGCGCTGGCCCGCATCCAGGAGGTGCTGGTCCTCGAGCCCGAGCGGGACGCCGTCGCCGAGGTGGGCGGCGCGACGGCCGCCCCGCGCGCGCCGGCTCCCGGCGTCCCGCTGCTCGAGCTCGACGACGTCTCGTTCGCCTATCCCGACGGCACGGAGGTGCTGCGCGGGGTGTCGCTCACCGTGCCGGCCGGGAGCCGGGTGGCGCTGGTCGGGCCGTCGGGCGCGGGCAAGTCCACGGTGCTCGCGCTGGTCGAGGGCTTCTACCCGCTGACCGGCGGGGCGATCCGGTGGGCCGGCACCGACGCCCGCGAGCTGCCGCGGGCGGCGCTGCGCGCGCAGCTGGGCTACGTGGAGCAGGAGGCGCCGGTCCTGGCCGGGACGGTGCGGGAGAACCTGCTGCTGGCCGCACCGCACGCCGGGGACGACGAGCTGTGGGCGGTGCTCGCCGACGTCGGCCTGACCGGCGTGGTGCAGCGCTCGGCCCGCGGGCTGGACGTGCCGGTCGGCGACGAGGGCGTGCTGCTGTCCGGCGGCGAGCGCCAGCGGCTGGCGATCGCGCGCTCGCTGCTGGCCCGCCCGGCGCTGCTGCTGCTCGACGAGCCGACCGCCAGCCTCGACGCCCGCAACGAGAACCTGCTGCGCGAGACGCTGGCCGCCGCGGCCGCCGACCGGGCGCTGCTCGTCGTCGCCCACCGGCTGTCCACCGTGCTCGACAGCGACCAGATCGTCGTCCTCGACGGCGGCCGGGTCGTCGCCCGCGGCACGCACGCCGAGCTGGTGGAGACCAGCCCCCTCTACCGCGAGCTCGCCTCCGCCCAGCTCCTGGTCTGACCACCCGCCGGGTCCCCGGGCTCCGTCTCGGCCCTCACCCGGTGGTGCCCGACGTCACCCGGCAGCGCGAGGCGGGGCGGCGGGAGGAGTGGGGCCCGGAGGGTCCCGCGATCGAGCGCCGGGGTGGGCTCGACGCAGCTGGGGGACGGCACCTGGCCGCGGTGTCGGCCGGTAGGCCGACCGATGGCACAGCTCAGGCCGCGCGCGAGGCCGCCGTCGCGCCCCTGCCGTCCTGCGCCTCCGCGGCCTTGCAGAGGTTGCGGATCATGCTGCCGAAGACGACGCCGTGGAACGGCGAGATGCCCCACCAGTAGAGCTGCCCGAGCAGGCCGAACGGGTGGAAGGTCGCCTTCTGCCGCAGCCGGGTGCGCCCGTCGTCGGCACGTTCCACGTGGAACTCGAGCCAGGCGAGGCCGGGCACCCGCATCTCCGCGCGCAGCCGCAGCAGCGACCCCTCGTCGAGCTCCTCGACCCGCCACCAGTCCAGCGCGTCCCCGACGTAGAGGTCCGACGGGTCGCGCCGGCCGCGCCGCAGGCCCACCCCACCGACCGCCCGGTCCAGCCAGCCGCGGACCTCCCAGGCCAGCGGGAAGCTGTACCAGCCGGTCTCCCCGCCGATGCCCTCGACCACCCGCCACAGCGCCTCCGGCGAGGCGTCGGTCTCCCGCGTCCGCTCGTCGAGGAACAGGCTGCCGCCGGCCCAGTCCGGGTCGGTGGGCAACGGGTCCGACGGCGCACCGGGCACCGAGGCCCCGGTCCACCGGGTGTCGACCGCGCGGTTGCGCACCTTCTGGATCGCCAGCCGCACCGCCTCGTCGAAGGGCAGCAGCCCCTCCGGCGGGTCGGGCACGTAGCGGGCGACGTCGTGCTCGGTGACGACGACGGTGTTGCGCAGCGACTCCACCAGCGGCCGTGCGATGGACGCCGGCACCGGGGTGATGACCCCGACCCAGTGGCTCGACAGCGACGGCGTGAAGAACGGGACCGGCAGGATCCGCCGCCGCGGCAGCCCGGCCACCTCGGCGTACCGCTGCATCATGTGCGCGTAGTCCATGACGTCGGGGCCGCCGATGTCGAAGCAGCGGTGCACGTCCGGCGGCAGCGTGGCGCAGCCGACCAGGTAGCGCAGCACGTCGCGGATGGCGATCGGCTGGATGCGGCTGTGCACCCAGCGGGGCGTGACCATGACCGGCAGCCGCTCGGTGAGGTAGCGCAGCATCTCGAACGACGCCGAGCCCGAGCCGAGGATGACCGCGGCCCGCAGCACGACGGTGGGCACGCCGGAGTCGAGCAGGATGCGGGCCACCTCCGCGCGCGAGCGCAGGTGCGGGGACAGCTCCTCGTCCTGCGGCTCGAGCCCGCCCAGGTACACCAGCCGCCCGACGCCGGCCTCCCGCACCGCGTCGGCCATGACCTGCGCGGTGTGCCGGTCGCGCTCCTCGAACTCGCGGCCGATCGCCAGCGAGTGGATCAGGTAGTAGGCGACGTCGGCGCCCTCGCAGGCGCGGCGGACGGCACCGGGGTCGGCGGCGTCCCCCTCGGCGACCTCGACGCGGTCGCGCCAGGGGAGGTCGCGCAGCTTGCGCGGTGAGCGGCTGAGCACCCGGACCCGGTGGCCGGCGGCCAGCAGTTCCGGGACGAGCCGGCCGCCGACGTAACCGGTCGCACCGGTGACCAGGCAGGTGAGTGGGCGCGCTGCTGGCTGCATGTCGACCAGTCTGGGAGTCGCCGGCGGACGGTGCCGTCCGATCGACCCGCCCAGCGGCCCCTGGGCGGGCGTGTCGACCCCCGGGGCAACACCGGTGGTACGCCGCGAGCCGCGAGTGGCGCAGGGACGGCCTCAGGGGCCGCGCGGCGCGGTTTCTGTCGGTGGACCCGGTAACATGGAGGACAGGAATCCCCAGCATCCGGCTGAGCGGCGCTGTGCGCCCCCGGGGCCCCTCTCGGAGGAGAGGTGCCCGCATGCCGGGAGCGCGACAGAAGGGCCCCACGTGGTCGCTCGACCGAAGACCGAGAACTCCTACTCCGGCAGCTCCATCACCGTCCTCGAGGGGCTCGAGGCGGTCCGCAAGCGGCCCGGCATGTACATCGGCTCCACCGGTGAGCGCGGCCTCCACCACATGGTGTGGGAGGTCGTCGACAACGCCGTGGACGAGGCGCTGGCCGGCTTCTGCGACACCGTCCGCGTCACCCTGCTGGCCGACGGCGGCGTCCGCGTCGAGGACAACGGCCGCGGCATCCCGGTGGACGTGCACCCCGTGGAGAAGCGGCCGACCGTCGAGGTCGTCATGACCGTCCTGCACGCGGGCGGCAAGTTCGACGGCAAGAGCTACGGCGTCTCCGGCGGTCTGCACGGCGTCGGCGTCACCGTCGTCAACGCGCTGTCCACCGCGCTCGACGTCCGCATCTGGCGGGACGGCCGCGAGTGGCACCAGGCCTACGAGTTCGCCAAGCCCGGCAAGCTGGAGGAGGTCGGCCCGACCTCCAAGCAGGGCACCCAGATCACCTTCTGGGCCGACGGCGGCATCTTCGAGACGACGACCTACTCGTTCGACACCATCAGCCGCCGGCTGCAGGAGATGGCCTTCCTCAACAAGGGCCTGAAGATCGTCCTGCGCGACGAGCGGCCCGGCCAGGGCAAGGCCGAGACCGGCGTGGCCGACGAGGTGTCGGTGGCCGAGGCGGCCCTGCAGCCCGGTGCCGAGGAGGAGGCCTTCGAGGCCACCGAGGTCACCTACCACTACGAGGGCGGCCTCATCGACTACGTCGGCCACATCAACGCCAAGCGGACGCCGATCCACCGCTCGGTCATCAGCTTCGGCGCCGAGGGCACCGGCAAGAACGACATGCGCATGTCGGTCGACGTCGCGATGCAGTGGTCCGACGCGTACTCCGAGTCGGTCTACACCTTCGCCAACGTCATCAACACGCACGAGGGCGGCACCCACGAGGAGGGCTTCCGCGCGGCGCTGACCTCGATCGTCAACCGCTACGCCGTCGACAAGAAGCTGCTCAAGGAGAAGGACGAGAAGCTCACCGGCGAGGACATCCGCGAGGGTCTGGCCGCGATCGTCTCGGTCAAGATCGGCGACCCGCAGTTCGAGGGCCAGACGAAGACCAAGCTCGGCAACACCGAGGTCAAGGGCTTCGTGCAGAAGGTCTGCAACGACCAGATCACGCACTGGTTCGAGGCCAACCCGACCGAGGCCAAGACCATCATCACCAAGGCCGCCTCGGCCGCCCGCGCCCGCCGCGCCGCGCAGGACGCCCGCAAGCTCGCCCGCAAGAACCTGCTGAGCAACAACTCGCTCCCGGGCAAGCTCGCCGACTGCCGCTCGACCGACCCGCGCAACTCCGAGATCTACATCGTCGAGGGCGACTCGGCCGGCGGCTCGGCCAAGTCCGGCCGCGACTCGATGTTCCAGGCGATCCTGCCGATCCGCGGCAAGATCATCAACGTCGAGAAGGCGCGCATCGACCGGGTCCTCAAGAACACCGAGGTCCAGTCGATGATCACCGCCTTCGGCACCGGCATCCACGACGAGTTCGACCTGTCGAAGCTCCGGTACCACAAGATCGTGCTGATGGCCGACGCCGACGTCGACGGCCAGCACATCTGCACCCTGCTGCTGACCCTGCTGTTCCGCTTCATGCGGCCGCTGGTCGAGGCCGGGCACGTCTACCTGGCCCGGCCGCCGCTGTACAAGATCAAGTGGGGCGGCAAGTGGGGTGACGAGTACGCCTACTCCGACCGGGAGCGCGACGCCCTGCTCGCCGCCGGCAAGGAGGAGGGCCGCAAGGTCCGCGAGGAGATGATCCAGCGGTACAAGGGCCTCGGCGAGATGAACGCCAGCGAGCTGTGGGAGACCACGATGAACCCGGAGACCCGCCTGCTGGGCCAGGTCACCCTCGAGGACGCCGCGACGGCCGACGAGCTGTTCAGCGTGCTCATGGGCGAGGACGTCGAGGCCCGCCGCAGCTTCATCACCCGCAACGCCAAGGACGTCCGCTTCCTGGACGTCTGAGGAAGGACCCCCTCGCCCCCCACTGCTCGCGAGCTCGCAGTGGGCCCCTGCGAGGGGGCCACCCGTCGACACCAGTGGCGTCCACTCACCGTGCACCGATCCGTGGAGAACTGACCAGTGACCGAGACCCCTGCCCGCGACCGCGTCGAGCCGGTCGACCTGCAGCAGGAGATGCAGCGCAGCTACATCGACTATGCGATGAGCGTCATCGTGGGCCGCGCGCTGCCGGAGGTGCGCGACGGCCTCAAGCCGGTGCACCGCCGCGTCCTCTTCGCCATGTACGACCAGGGCTTCCGCCCCGACCGCGGCTACGTCAAGTGCGCCCGGCCGGTCGCCGAGGTCATGGGCAACTACCACCCGCACGGTGACTCGGCGATCTACGACGCCCTCGTGCGGCTCGCCCAGCCGTGGTCGATGCGCTACCCGCTCATCGACGGCCAGGGCAACTTCGGCTCGCCGGGCAACGACCCGCCGGCCGCCATGCGGTACACCGAGTGCCGCCTCACGCCGCTGGCCATGGAGATGCTGGCCGGCATCGACGAGGAGACCGTCGACTTCCAGGCGAACTACGACGGCCGCACGCAGGAGCCGCTGGTCCTGCCCTCGCGGATCCCCAACCTGCTGATCAACGGCTCGGCGGGGATCGCCGTCGGCATGGCCACCAACATGCCGCCGCACAACCTGCGCGAGGTCGCCGAGGCCGCCTACTGGATGCTCGACAACCCGGACGCGGAGCCGGAGGAGGCCCTGAACGCCTGCATGAAGGCGATCCCGGGCCCCGACTTCCCGACCCACGGCCTGATCGTCGGGCGTGAGGGCATCGAGGACGCCTACCGCACCGGCCGCGGCTCGGTGAAGATGCGCGCCGTCGTCACGGTCGAGGAGGACAGCCGCGGCCGCGTGCAGCTCGTCGTCACCGAGCTGCCGTACCAGGTCAACCCGGACAACCTGGCCGAGGCGATCGCCGAGGCGGTCAAGGACGGCCGGCTGCAGGGCATCAGCGAGATCGCCGACGAGTCCAGCGACCGCGTCGGCCGCCGGCTGGTCATCACCCTGCGCCGCGACGCGGTGGCCAAGGTCGTGCTGAACAACCTGTACAAGCACACGCAGCTGCAGACCTCGTTCGGCTGCAACATGCTCTCGATCGTCGACGGCGTCCCGCGGACGCTGCGTCTGGACGAGCTGGTCCGCAACTGGGTCCACCACCAGATCGAGGTCATCGTCCGGCGCACCCGCTACCGGCTGCGCAAGGCCGAGGAGCGCGCGCACATCCTGCGCGGCTACGCCAAGGCCCTCGACCAGCTCGACGCGGTCATCGCGCTCATCCGCAACAGCGAGTCCGCCGAGGCCGCCCGCACCGGCCTCATGCAGCTGCTCGACGTCGACGAGGTCCAGGCGACCGCCATCCTCGACCTGCAGCTGCGCCGGCTGGCGGCGCTGGAGCGGCAGCGGATCCTCGACGAGCTGGCCGAGATCGAGGCCCGCATCGCCGACCTGCAGGCGATCCTCGACTCCCCGGAGCGGCAGCGGCAGCTGGTCCGCTCCGAGCTGGAGGAGATCGTCGAGAAGTACGGCGACGACCGCCGCAGCAAGTTCGTGGCCAACGACGGCGACGTGACGATGGAGGACCTCATCGCGGAGGAGGAGGTCGTCGTCACCATCACCCGCACCGGCTACGCCAAGCGGACCAAGAGCGACCTCTACCGCTCGCAGCGGCGGGGCGGCAAGGGCGTGATGGGCGCCCAGCTCAAGCAGGACGACATCGTCGACCACTTCTTCGTGGGCTCCACCCACGACTGGATCCTGTTCTTCACCACCAAGGGCCGGGTCTACCGGGCCAAGGCCTACGAGCTGCCCGAGGCCAACCGGACCGCCCGCGGCCAGCACGTGGCCAACCTCCTGGCGTTCCAGCCCGACGAGCGGATCGCCCAGGTCATGCAGATCAAGGACTACGGCGTCGCGCCGTACCTGGTCCTGGCCACCGCCAACGGGCAGGTGAAGAAGACCCGGCTGTCGGACTTCGACTCCCCGCGCAGCGGCGGCGTCATCGCGATCAACCTGCGCGAGGGCGACGAGCTGGTCGGTGCGGCGCTCATCGACCCCGAGCAGGACCTGCTCCTGGTCACCCGCTCCGCGATGTCGATCCGGTTCAAGGCCGACGACGCCACGCTGCGGCCGATGGGGCGGGCCACCGAGGGCGTGCGCGGCATCTCGCTGTCGCCCGGTGACCGGCTGCTGTCGATGATGGTCGTGGAGGAGGGCGTCGACGTCCTGGTCGCCACCGAGCGCGGCTTCGCCAAGCGGACCGGCATCGAGAACTACCCGCCGCAGGGCCGCGGTGGGAAGGGCGTGCTCACCGCCGACCCGAAGGCGCGCAAGGGGGCCCTGGTCGGGGCGCTGGCGGTCCGGCTCGGCGACGAGCTGTACGCCATCACCTCCGGCGGCGGCGTGATCCGGACGCCGGTCAACGGCGTGCGCCACAACAAGGACCGGGCCACCATGGGTGTCAAGCTCATGAACTTGCCCGAGGACGTGTCGATCGTGGCGATCGCGCGCACGACGGACAACGACGAGCCCGCCGCCTAGGGTGGAACCGGGAGCAGGCGTGTGGTGACCTCCGGTCACCACACGCCCCCGGCTCCCGCTGACGGACACGACCGGCGCCCGGGCGCCTCCGGCACCACGCCGGACCGCCCGGGTGCGAGAACGCGGCGAGGGCCGCAGGCGAACGGGAGAACGGCATGAGCGACCGGCCGCAGGCGGTGCGCACCGGGGTCCGCCCGGAGAGCGCAGCCGGAGCGGACGGAGCCCCGGCGACGGGCTCGGCGCCCGCCACCGGCCAGACACCCGCTCCGTCCGGGGCGTCCCCGGCCGGGGCCGTGCCGGCGGGCGCGGGTCCGTCGCTGGCCAAGCCGGCGACCGGCCAGGCGCCCGCCCAGCAGGTGGCGCCCCAGGCCCCGCCGCAGGCCCCCCGGCCGGCCGACGCCACCATGCCGGGGCCGGTGAGCGCCACCCAGGCGGTCCCGCCGGTCGCGGTGGCCGCCCCGCCGGCGGCGGCCCGGCCTCCCCAGCAGCCGCCCGCTGCGCAGCAGGCCGGCAAGCAGGCGAAGAACCGCGGCAACCGCGGTCCGCGCCGCGCCCGGCTCCAGCTGCGGCACGTCGACACCTGGTCGGCGCTGAAGATCTCGCTGATCCTGTCGATCGCGATGTTCTTCATCTGGATGGTCGCGGTCGGGATCCTCTACGGGGTCCTGTCCGGGCTCGGCGTCTTCGACACCCTCAACGACCTGTTCGGCCAGCTCGGCACGTCGGCGAGCGGCGAGGGCGGCGGTGACGTCATCACCCCGGGCATCGTCTTCGGCGGGGCGGCCGTCATCGGCGCGATCAACATCGTGCTGATGACCGCGCTGTGCACCGTCGCGGCGTTCATCTACAACCTCTGCGCCGACCTGGTCGGCGGCCTCGAGGTCACGCTCGCCGAGCGCGACTAGGCGAGGGACCCGCGTGCAGGGGCCGTCCGCGGTCCCTGTACGCTGGTCGAGGTCCACGGGCCTGTAGCTCAGGCGGTTAGAGCGCATCCCTGATAAGGATGAGGCCGGAGGTTCAAGTCCTCCCAGGCCCACCCGTGAACCGGTGCCCCGGCACCGCGACAGCGAGGCCCCGTCCGTGGCCGCCGTCGTACCCAGGAGGTACCGCGTGCTCAAGAAGCTGGCCCTGGCCGCCGTCGCGGCCGGTGCCGTCGCCGCCGTCCGCCGGCGCTCGTCCGGCAGCGGCAAGGCCGAGGCCGACCTCTGGCACGAGGCCACCAGCGGCCCCCAGTCGGTCAGCCGCCCCACCACCCGCTGACCCCGGGCTCCCGCGCGGAGCTCCCGGGGACAGCGCTCCCGGGGACGTAGCTCAATTGGCAGAGCACCGCCTTTGCAAGGCGGGGGTTAGGGGTTCGATTCCCCTCGTCTCCACCGCACCACCGCGGCCCGGCCGCCGCTCAGCCCAGCTGTGAGCGCCAGTCCTCCCGCAGCCGGTACCCGCGGCCCCGCACGGCCTCCACGGCCGGGGCACCCGGCCCCAGCTTGGTCCGCAGGGTCCGGACGACGGCGTCCACGACGTTGCTGCCGCCGGCGTACTCGGTGTCCCAGACCTCCCGCAGCAGCTCCGGCCGGGTGACCGTGCGGCCCTCGCGGTCGCGCAGGCACCGGAAGAGGCCGAACTCGAGCGGCGTCAGCCCGACCCGCCGGTTCCCGACCAGGAGCTCGTGGGCGTCGGGGTCGAGGGCCGGCTCGTCGGCCACCCCGAGCTCCCGGGCCAGCAGCTCGACGAGCCAGCCGTCGACCGAGCGCCTCCCGAAGTCGAGCACGACGCTCGTGAACGGCCGGCCGTCGAGCACGACCGGGGGACCGGGCAGCGGCCGGAAGCCCAACTCCCGGACGACGGGCCAGTAGGCCGGGACGTCCTGGACGACGACGAACATCTCCCGCAGCGCCGGGCGCAGCGCCATGTAGGTCCGCTTCACGTCCAGCCAGCACGCCGCCTGCGTCGTCCCCGGGGCCTCGCCGCGCTCCCGGTCCAGCCACCGGCGCAGGCCCAGCGCGACCTCGCGGCGCCCCAGCGGGTGGCTGTCCAGGTGCCGGGCCCAGGACCGGACGACGGGGTCGTCGGCGACGGGGGAGTGCCGGATGCGGGCGTCGTCGAGCAGCACGAAGAAGGCCGCCACGCCGCCGTCCCGGTCCCGGGAGACGGAGAACGCCGACGGCGTCGTGACCCACCACCGGTCCAGCAGCCGGGCGCCCTCGGGCCCCTCGTGCCGGCGGGTGATCCCCCGGACGGCGTCCTCGTCGAGGGTGCTCGCCGGCTCGACGGTCACCTGCTGCACGTCCCCGGGGAAGAAGGCGGTCCGCACGACCGGGTTGTCGAGCAGGTAGAGGACGTCCGCGGTGTAGCGCCACAGCTCGGCGGGCGGCGCCGACCGCATCTCGTCGCGCAGCCGCCGCCACGCCGCCCGGCGGTACTCGCGGTGGCGCACCGGGTCGGCGGTGCGCAGGTGCCCGGCCACGGCGTCGCGGACCGCCTCGTGCACGACGGCGCCGTCCCGGCCGGCCACGACGAAGGGGAGCGCGAGCAGGCGCTCCATCGCGACGGCGCCGTCGCCGCCCAGGACGGCGTCGAGCAGGGACTCCGTGGCCCGCCGCAGGACGGAGGCCGCCTCGAGCGCCCGCCGGGTCAGCGGGTCGGCGATGTCCTCGAAGTACAGCCGGGTCAGCTCCTCGACGACGCGGGACATCGCCGCGTCCTCCAGCCCGAGCTGCGGGTTCTCCGCGACGCCGGCCGTCGCCAGGACCAGCGCCAGCGGGTGCCCGCGGGCGACGTGGTTGAGCCGGTCCGCCTCCGTCGGGGCCACGCCGTGCTCGGCGAGCAGCAGGCGCGCGTCGGCGTCGGACAGCGGCGCCAGCGGGACGGTGCGGAAGCCGGGCACGCCGTACCAGGCGGGCACCGGGCGCTCGCGTCCGCCGAGGACCAGGAGGGTGCCGGCCGGGAGCGCGGGCACCAGGGTCCGGCGCAGCCAGGTGTCCAGGAGCAGGAAGTGCTCGTACTGGTCCAGGACCAGCACGACCGGCGGCCCGAGCCCCTCGAGGGAGGCGACGAGCGCCTCCACCGTGCGGTGCCCCCCGAGGGCGCCCAACAGCCCACGCTCGGTCGGCTCCACGGAGCGGCAGTCCAGCGCCGCGACCGTCGCGCCGGCGGCGGCCGCGAGCTCCGCGAAGGCGTCCAGCAGGGCCGACTTGCCGATGCCCGGCAGGCCGTGCACGTGCGTGACCCCGCCGCGGCGCACGTGGTCGAGCAGGAGCGTGACCTCCGGTCCTCGCCCCAGCAGCGGAGCGGCGCCGGGCCGCGTGGCCGTGCGCACGCCCCGAGACTGGCCGCCGGGGGAGGGTGCGACAAGGGGCGGACGTCCCCCCGCGGCCGGGGCCCCGGGTCACCCGGGGACGACCTCCACGGCGACCGAGACGGACCCCTCGTTGTTGTCGTACCACCCGGGCGGGCCCTGGTAGTAGTAGCCGTCGGCGAAGCCGAGGAACAGCCGGGTGGCCTCGTCCGGAGCGGTGACCCGGAGGTCGCGCCCGTCCCCGACGAGGAAGGTCTGGCCGATCTCCGGCGCGACCGGATCGGCGGTGTCGACGCCGGTGACGTCCAGCCGCGGCGGTGCCTCCCCCTGCGGCGGGTCGTCGGTGAGGAACACCCCGGTGACGAACATGCCGTTGTCGCCGGCGACGATCCCGGAGATCCCGCCGTACGACTCGACGTCGGTCGTCCCGTACCGGCCGCCGTCGCCCCCGGGACCCACCCGGTCCGCCGTGCCCACGATGGGTGTGACGCTGCCGTCGACCTCCGGGAAGGTCACGACGCGCCCCTCGCCCTCCGGCAGCCGGAACAGGGTCGGCAGCACGCCGTCGCCGCCGCCACCCGGGGCGGGCGGGTCGTCGAGCCCGGCGCCGAAGACGTTGGCCTGGGCCGGCACCTCGAGCGCGCCGTCCCCGCTCCCGGAGACGACCGCCACGACGCCCCAGGCGAGGAGCCCGCCGGCCGCCGCGCCGGCGACCACCGTCGCCGCCCGGCGCCCGGGGGGACGCCGCTCGCCGGGCGCCCGGGCCGTCGCCGCTCGTCCCGTCGTGCCCCGGTGCGGCGTGGACGTGGCCATGGCCGTCCCCTCTCGTGCGCCTGGGGAGGATGGTGGCCCGCCGGCGGGGGCGTCCGATGAGGGTTCGATGAGGGTCCGGTGACGTCTGCTCCCCGTGCTCGGGGGGAGCAGACGAGTGGGAGAGTGGGCGGCGTGACCGAATCGACCCCCGCACGCCGTGCCGTGCTGCACACCAACCACGGCGACATCACCGTCGACCTGTTCCCCGACCACGCGCCGAAGACGGTCGCGAACTTCGCGGACCTGGCCGAGGGCCGCCGCGAGTGGACGCACCCGGCCACCCGCGCGAAGACCACCGACCCGCTGTACGACGGGACGGTCTTCCACCGGGTCATCGACGGCTTCATGATCCAGGGCGGCGACCCGCTCGGTCAGGGCTTCGGCGGCCCGGGCTACCAGTTCGGCGACGAGTTCCACCCCGAGCTGGCCTTCGACCGCCCGTACCTGCTCGCCATGGCCAACGCCGGGCCGGGCACCAACGGCTCGCAGTTCTTCATCACCGTCGGCCCGACGCCGCACCTCAACCGCAAGCACACGATCTTCGGCGAGGTCGCCGACCAGAGCAGCCGCGAGGTCGTGGACCGCATCGCCAAGGTCCGCACCGGCCGCAACGACCGTCCCGTCGAGGACGTCGTCATCCAGTCGGTCGAGGTGCAGCGCAGCTGACCGCCGGTCCCGACGACGGGGGCGCCGGCCGGCCGCCGGCGCCCCCGTCGGCCACCTGCTACCGCCACCCGGACCGGCCGACGGGCGTCCGGTGCGCGCGCTGTGACCGGCCGATCTGCCCGGAGTGCATGACGCCGGCCGCGGTCGGCTTCCAGTGCCCCGACGACGTCCGGGCCGGTGCCGCCGGTGTCCGCCGTCCCCGGGCGGCCTCCCGCTGGTCCGGCGCCCGTCGCCGGTTCGGCCCGGTGACCGTCTCGCTGATCGCCGTCAACGTCGTCGTCTTCGTCGTCACGGCCGTCTCGGCGGTGTCGGTGGGCCAGAGCCCGCTGGACAACTGGCGCTCGCCGGTGTTCGAGGAGTTCTCGCAGGTCCCCGTCCTCGTCGACGTCTTCGGCCAGGACTGGCGGCTGCTCACCGGGGCGTTCCTGCACATCGGGATCACCCACCTGCTGCTCAACATGCTCAGCCTGCTGGTCTTCGGCCCGGAGCTGGAGGGGCGCCTGGGCTGGTGGCGTTACCTCGCCGTCTACCTGCTCTCCGCCCTGGGCGGCGCCGTGGCCATCCAGCTGTTCGGCGAGCCCGCCCGGCCCGTGGCCGGCGCGTCGGCGGCCCTCTACGGCCTCCTGGGCTCCCTGGGCGTGCTCCTGCTGGTCGCCCGGCAGGACCTGCGCGGCCTGCTCACCCTGCTGGCCCTCAACGTGGTCATCAGCTTCCTGCCCGGCGTCTCGCTGCTGGGCCACCTCGGCGGCCTGGTCGCCGGCGCCCTCGCCACCGGGCTGCTCGTCCTCACCCGCCGCCGGACGGCGGCGCAGGTCTCGTCGCTCCTGGCGCTGGCCGCGGTCCTGGTGACCCTCGCCCTCGCCGTACCCGTGCCCCTGGTCGTCCTCGGGCTCTGAGAGCCGGTCCGGCACCTCAGCCGGGCCGCAGCGCCTCCAGGGCCCGGGCGACGGCGGCCGGGTCCGTGCCGAGGTCCCGGCGGCCCAGCAGCACGAGGGTGCCCTCGTCGTCGGGGTGCGCGGCGGTGTCGAGCTCCAGCAGCCGCGAGCGCACCCCCAGCCGCCGGGTCGTCCGCAGCCGCACGTGCAGGCCCGCCCACGGCAGGCGGGTCCGCCCGGCCAGCGTCCGCACGACCACGCCGGCGTCGTCCGCCGCCAGCCGGGGCCGCAGGACGACGTCGCGCAGCGCCGTGCCCACCAGCAGCACGCCGGCGGCGCCGACCAGCACCCGCCCCGCCGCGTCGAGCCCCAGGGCGGCCAGCGTCAGCAGCACCCCGCCGAGCCCGAGCGTGACCGTCTCCGCCGTCCGCGCCGACCACTGCACGTCCCCAGCCTCCCAGGGCGCCCCCGGCGGCTCCGTCCACAGGCCGGGAGAGGTGGGGACGCCCGCCCGCGGGCGGGATCTGCCCTGTTCGGCCCGCGTGTCGACTCCTCGACAGCGGCCCTGTGCTCGCGCTCGGTGACCGTCCCGGCGCTGCGGCATGTCGACACATCCACAGCTGGGTACACAGCTGGGGACAAAGCACAGAGCTGTAGTTACTCGGGTGCCCTTCTCGTCACACGCGCCTCACGAGTTGCGAAACCGCAGGTCAGCGCGGTGGAGTCGAACAGGCGTTCTCCACATGCGGTGGACAACCCTGGGGGTAGGGCGTCATGTCGACCTGTGGATCCACCGGTGGTGTGTGCACAGCGGTCCACACCCCCGGTGTCCACCCCCGGACCGGCCCCGTGTACACGAGAGGCCCCCGTCCCGGGAGCGGGACGGGGGCCTCTCGAGAGGTGCTGGAACGGCCCTGCTGCAGGGTCCCGCCCCGAGCGTGCGAGGGGGGCAGCGGGGTCCTTCGTCACCGCCAGCGCATCGACATGACCAGGCCGACCACCATGGCGCCGAAGCCGATGGCGAAGTTCCACGCCCCCAGCGACACCATGAACGGGATCTGGTCGCCGGCCACGTAGTAGACGACGATCCACAGCAGGCCGAGCACCATGAGCGTGACCATGAGCGGCGCGTACCAGCGCGGGCTCGGCTGGACGGCCCGTGCGTTGGCCGCGCGCGACTGCAGCACGCCCTCGGGCGGCGTGTAGACCGACTTCTTGCGGACCTTGGACTTGGGCACTCCGACCGACTCCTGCTGACTCGCTGGGGGTGCCGGTCCGTCGCGACCGGCACGATCGCCTCCCAGCCTAAGCTCCGGGGGGACCCGCACGGCTGCGCCGGACGGCGTGCCTCCCCCTCCCGTCCCCCCAGGAGCCCCCGTGACCGCCTCCGAGCCGCCGGTGAGCCCCTCCCGGGGCCGGTCGGCCTGGGGCGCCCTGGTGCCCGTGGTGGCGCTCGCGGCGGGCCTGCTGTTCGCCACCTCCAGCCAGACCGCGGAGGGCTCGGACCTGCGCGCCGGCGACGTCACCGAGCTGTCCGAGCTCATCGCCCAGCGCGACGAGGTCATCGCCGACCAGCAGCGGCAGCTGGCCGCGCTGCAGCGCCAGACCGAGGCGCTCACCGACCAGGCGGCCTCCCGCGACGGCGCCGACGCGGGCGCCCAGGCGGCCGGCGACGCCGGCGCCCTGTCGGCGGGCCTGATCGCCCTCCGCGGCCGCGGCGTGGAGATCACCCTCGACGACGCCCCGCGCCGGCCCGACGGCAGCCTGCCGACGGGCGCCCGCCCCGACGACGTCGTCATCCACCAGTCCGACGTGCAGGCGGTCGTCAACGCCGTGTGGGCGGCCGGCGCGGACGGCGTGGCGATCATGGACCAGCGGCTGATCGCGACCAGCGCCGTCCGCTGCGTCGGCAACGTGCTGCTGCTGCAGGGGCGCACGTACTCGCCGCCGTTCGTCGTCACGGCGGTCGGCGACCCCGCCGCGATCCGCGCCCAGCTGGACGCCTCGCCGCAGGTGGCGGTCTTCGAGCAGGCGGTCGAGGACTTCGGGCTGACCTTCGCCGTGCGCGACCGGCCGGAGGCCGCGGTGCCGGCCTACACCGGCTCGCTGGACATGGCACACGCCACAGCCGCTGACGGCTGACCGGGCGCTGCTGTACACAAGGAACGTGAGCCGGCCCGTCCTCGTCGTCGACAACTTCGACAGCTTCGTCTACAACCTGGTCCAGTACCTGGGCCAGCTCGGTGTGCAGTGCGTCGTCCGGCGCAACGACGCCGTCACCGTCGACGAGCTGCCCGACCTCGACGTCGCCGGCGTGCTGCTGTCCCCCGGCCCCGGCACGCCCGCCGACGCCGGCGTGACCGTCCCCATGGTGCGGGCCGCCGCCGAGGCCGGGACGCCGGTGCTGGGCGTGTGCCTGGGCCACCAGGCGATCGCCGAGGCCTTCGGCGCCGAGGTCGTCCGCGCGCCCGAGCTGCTGCACGGCAAGACCAGCGAGGTCGTGCACGACGGGGTCGGCGTGCTGGCCGGCCTGCCCTCGCCGTTCACCGCCACGCGCTACCACTCGCTGGCCGTGGACCGGGCCACCGTGCCCGACGAGCTCGAGGTGACCGGCACGACGGCGTCGGGCATCGTCATGGCACTGCGGCACCGGGAGCTGCCGATCGAGGGCGTGCAGTTCCACCCCGAGTCGGTGCTCACCGAGGGCGGCCACCGGATGCTGGCCACGTGGCTCGCCGCGTGCGGTCAGGAGCCGGACCCGGCCGTCGTCGAGGCCGCCGCCGCGGGCGCCCGGCGCCTGTCCGCCGCCGCCGTCTAGCCCCGTCACGACGGAAGGGCCCCTCCCGACCGGGAGGGGCCCTTCCGTCGTGACGGGGCTGGCTCAACCGCCGATGATGATGCCCGGCCCCAGGCTGGGTGGGCTGGGTGTCGGGGAGGACCCGGTCGTGGGGGTCGCCGTCACGCGGGCGATCAGCAGGGTGATGCTGCCGTCCGGGGCCACGGTCTGCCCCGGCTGCGGGTTGCTGCCGGCCACGGTGCCGTCGGCCTGGCCGGGGTCGGCCTCGGTGTCCTGGGTGTCGATCGTCCCGGTGAAGCCGGCGGCGGCCAGCGTCTGCCGGGCCTGCGCCTCGGTCTGCCCGACGATCGCGGTCGGCACGGTGACCTCCGCCACGCCGCCGGACACCTGCAGGGTGATCGGCTGGTCGGCGGATGCCTGCTGGCCCGCGGCCGGGTTCGTGCCGACCACGGTGCCGGCGGGCTGGTCGGAGTCGACCTCGGTCGTGGTCAGGTTGCCGAAGCCGGCCGTCCGCAGCGCCTGCTCGGCGGCGGCCTGGTCCTGGCCGGCCACGTCCGGGACCTCGTCGGTGCCGTCGGAGACCGACAGCGTCACGGTGGTCTCCGGCGCGACCGCGGCGCCCTCCTCCGGGTCCACCGCGACGACGGTGCCCTCCTCGGCGAGGGAGTCGACCTGGTCGGAGTTGACGCTGCCGGTGAAGCCGGCGTTGTCCAGCGCGGTCCGGGCCCGGTCCTCGTCGAGGTCGACCACCTGCGGCACGGTCACGGTGTCCGGCGCGCTGGCGACGGTGAGGTCGACCTCGGTGCCCTCGTCCACGCGGGCGCCGCCGGACGGGGTCGTCGACAGCACGGTGCCGACCGCGTCCTCGTCGTCGGTCACCTGCGGGGTGACGTCGCCGACCGCGAGGCCCGCGGCCTCGATGGCGGCCTCGGCGTCCTCCTGCTGCTGACCGACCAGGCCCGCCGGCACGGTGACCTGTGCGGTGGCCTGCGGCTGGGGGTCCTCGTCGCCGGAGTCGACCAGCAGGGCCACGCCGACGACGGCGCCGATGAGGACCAGCGCGCCGACGACGAGTGCCACGACCCGGTTGCGCCTGCGCCGGCGCGCGGCCGCGTCGTCGTCCCACCCGGCGTCGCCGTAGGCGGGCGCGGCGCCGAGGATGGTGGTCTTCTCCTCGTCGCCCATGACCGGCGTGGCCTCGACCCGCTGCCCGGCCAGCGCCCGGAGCAGGTCGTTGCGCATCTCGGCGGCCGACTGGTACCGGTTCGCCGGGTTCTTGCTCATCGCCTTCATGAGGATGGCGTCGAGCTCCGGCGGCACGGCCGGGTTGATCGAGGACGGCAGCCGCGGGTCCTCGCGCACGTGCTGGTAGGCGACCGAGACCGGCGAGTCCCCGGTGAACGGCGGTGCGCCGCAGACCAGCTCGTAGAGCAGGCAGCCCAGGGAGTAGACGTCGGAGCGGGCGTCGACGGCCTCGCCGCGGGCCTGCTCGGGGGAGAGGTACTGCGCGGTGCCGATGACCGCGGCGGTCGAGGTCATCGTGGCGGCGGAGTCCGACACCGCGCGGGCGATGCCGAAGTCCATCACCTTGACGCTGCCCTGGGGCGTGATCATCACGTTCCCGGGCTTCACGTCGCGGTGCACGATGCCGTTGCGGTGGCTGAAGTCCAGGGCGGCGCAGATGTCGGCGGCCAGGCTCATCGCCCGCTCCGGCTGCAGCACGCCCTCGCGGCGCAGCACGTCGCGCAGGGTCTCGCCCTCGACGTACTCCATGACGATGTACGGCGTCGCGCCGCTGGTCGTCCGGTCCTCGCCGGTGTCGTACACGGCGACGATCGACGGGTGGTTCAGCGAGGCGGCCGCCTGGGCCTCCCGCCGGAAGCGCACCTGGAACGAGGGGTCGCGGGCCAGGTCGCTGCGCAGGACCTTGACCGCGACCTCGCGGCCCAGCCGCAGGTCGCGCCCGCGGTGCACCTCCGCCATGCCGCCGCGGCCGAGCACCCCGCCGATCTCGTAGCGCTCGCCGAGCACCTGGGGGGTGGTCATGCGTGGTCCTCTCGGGCGGTGCTCTGGTGGGTCGCGGGCCTCCCCGGGCAGCAGGGAGCGCCGGGCGCGCGCCCGGTTCCGGCGGTCACCCTAACGGGCGACGCCGCCCGGTCCCGGACGGCGCGAGGGAGCGCCGTCACTCCGACGGGCCCTGCCCGGCCACGTTCGCGGCACCGGGCGGCTGCAGGCCCTGTCCGTTCGGCGAGCCCCCCGCTTCCTCGCTGACCGTCGGCTCGGTGGTCGGCGGCGGCGGCGCGGTGGTGCCCTGCTGGTTCGTGGTCGTCGGCACGGACGGCTGGGTGGCGGTCTCGGTCGTGGTCGGGGCGGGCGCCGGCGTGGTGGTGGTCGGCGCGGGCGGCTGGGTGGTGGTCGGCGCCGGGGTGTCCTGGCCGCCGCTGTCCTCGTCGCCCGAGCCGCTGTCCTCCTGGCCGCCGGAGTCGTCGCCGGTGTCCTCGGGCTCCTGCTCCGGGGCGTAGTCCTCCCGGGCCACGTACAGGGTGACGGTGGAGCCGCGGGGGACCGGGATGCCGTTGGGGTCGACGGCGGCGACCTCACCGGCACGGAGCTCGACGCCCGCGGCCGCCAGCTGGTCGGCGTCGGCGTCGGCCTGGGCCACCTCGAGGCCGGCCTCCTCGAGCTCGGCCTGCACGTCGTCGGCGTCCTCGCCGATGTACTGCGACGCCGCGGGGATGTTGACCAGCTGCTGCGTCGCGCTGGCCGAGCCGGACGCGGAGGTGCTGGCCGAGGGACCGGCGGTGGTGCCGTCGCGGTCGTCCCCGCCGCCGAGGAGCAGCCAGGCGCCGGTGACGAGCCCGGCGACCACCAGCAGGGAGACCAGCGCCCACACCCACCGGCGGTTGTCCCGGCGCGGCGCGGCCCCGTCGTCCCACCGCTGCTCGTCGCCGTCGACGGGCGGGCCCTGCAGCGGCGGCATGGTGCGCGCACCGGCAGCGTGCCGCCCCCCGGTGCGCGGGCCGGTCGCCGCGGCGGCGCCGAGCGCGGCCCCCGCGGCCGCACCGGTGACCGGGCCGCCGAGGACGCGGGTGCCCTCGCCGTCGACCTCGGGGATCACCTCGGTGCGCGCGGCGGCCATCGTCCCGGTGGCCGACGTCGCGGGCGCCAGGCCGCCGCCGGCGGCCACCGAGCGGATCGCCCCGCCGAAGGCGGCACCGTCGGTGAACCGGTCGGCCGGGTCCTTGGCCAGCGCGCGCTCGACGAGCAGCCGCACCGCCGGCGGGATGTCGCCGGGCAGCGGCGGCGGCGGGCGGTTGATGTGCGCCAGCGCGATGGCCACCTGCGAGGTGCCGTCGAAGGGCCGCACGCCGGTGAGGCACTCGTAGCCGACGACGCCGAGCGAGTAGACGTCGGAGGCGGCGGTGACCTCCATGCCCTGCGCCTGCTCCGGCGACAGGTACTGCGCGGTGCCGACGACCATGCCGGTGCGGGTCAGCGGCGTGGTGTCGCGGGCGCGGGCGATGCCGAAGTCCGTCAGCTTCACCACGCCGTCGGGCCGGACGATGAGGTTGCCCGGCTTGATGTCGCGGTGCACCACCCCGGCGGCGTGCGCGGCCGACAGGCCGTCGGCGGCCTGGCCGAGGACGTGCAGCGTCCAGTCGACCGGCAGCCGCCCCTCCTCGTGGAGGATCGTCACCAGCGGCTTGCCCTCGACCAGCTCCATGACGAGGAAGGCCAACTGGCCGTTGCCGCCGTCGGCGCTGGTCTCGCCGTAGTCGTAGACCGAGGCGATGTTGGGGTGCGACAGGGCCGCGGTGTGCCGCGCCTCGTTGCGGAACCGGGCGACGAAGCTCGGGTCGCCCATGTACTCGCTGCGCAGCACCTTGGCGGCGACGACGCGGTCGAGGACGCGGTCGCGCGCCCGCCAGACCTCGCCCATGCCGCCCGTGGCGATCGGCTCGGTGATCTCGTAGCGGCCGGCCAGGATGGTGCCGGTGGACAGGGCCATCAGCCCCCCTGACCCTCGAGGTAGGCCTCGATCACGTCGCGCGCGATCGGGGCGGAGACGTCGCCGCCGGTACCCCCGCCGTTCGCCACGAACACCGCGACGGCGATCTGCGGGTCGTCGGCCGGGGCGAAGCCGATGAACCAGTTGTGGTCGGGGCCGGCGTTCTGCGCCGTCCCGGTCTTGCCGGCGACCTCGATGCCGGGCACCTGCGCGCGCCGGCCGCTGCCGTTCTCCACGACGCTGACCATCATCTCGGTCAGCTGGTCGGCGACCTCGGGCGTCACCGGCTGGGAGAACTCCTCCGGGTCGGACCGGTCGATGACGGTGAGGTCGGGGGCGCGCACCTGGTCGACGAGGTAGGGGGTCATCAGGGTCCCGTCGTTGGCCACGGCCGCGGCGATCATCGCCGCCTGCAGCGGGGTCGTCCGGACGTCGCGCTGGCCGATCGAGCTCTGGCCCAGCGCCGCTTCGCTCTCGATGTCGCCGACGCTGCTGCCGGCGACCTCCAGCGGGATCTCCATGCCGTCCCCGGTCATGCCGAACGCCTCGGCCATCTCCCGCACCCGGTCCTCGCCGAGGTCGATGCCCAGCTGCGCGAAGGCGGTGTTGCAGGAGATGGTCAGCGCGTCGATCAGCGACTGCTCCTGGCTGCTGCTGCAGGAGGAGCCGTTGAAGTTCTCCAGCGTCGTCGACGTGTCCGGCAGCGTGAGCAGGTCGGGGGCGGGGACGACGGTGTCCGGGGTGTACTCGCCGGTCGCGAGCGCGGCCGCCGAGACGATCACCTTGAAGATCGAGCCGGGCGGGTAGTTGTCCTGGGTCGCGCGGTTCAGCCGCGGGTCGGCCTCCATCGCGTCCAGCTGGTCGGCGTAGGCGCGGATGGCGGCGGGGTCGTGGCTGGACAGCTGCCCGGGGTCGTAGGTGGGCGTGCTGGCCATGCCGAGCACCGCGCCGGTGGACGGGTCGAGCGCGACGACCGCGCCGGTGACGCCGTCGAGCCCGGCCATCGCGGCCTCCTGGACGGCGGCGTCCACGGTGAGGACGACGTCGCCGCCGGCCGGGTCGCGGCCGGTGAACAGGTCGGCCAGCCGCCGGGTGAACAGCCGGGCGTCGGAGCCGGTGAGCACGTCGTTGGCCGCGCGCTCCATCTGGGCGCTGTTGTAGAGCAGCGAGTAGTAGCCGGTGACCGCGGCGTACGTGGCCCCCTGCGGGTACTGCCGCAGGTACTCCAGCGTGTCCTGGGTGGGGACCGAGAGGGCCACCTCGGTGCCGTCGACGACGATCGAGCCGCGCTCGCGCGAGTACTCCTCGGTGAGCACGCGGGTGTTGCCCGGGTCCTCGCGCAGCTCGTCGGAGCGCACGACCTGGATGTAGTTGACGTTGACGATGAGCAGCGTGAACAGCACCAGCACGCTGATCGCCACCCGGCGCAGCGGCGCGTTCACGTGGACACCACCTCGGTCGGGGCATCGCCGAAGGCGGCCTTCGGCGGAGCGGGCGGGCCGGCCGGCCGGCGGGCGGCGTCGCTGATCCGCACCAGGATCGCGACCAGCCCGAAGTTGGCCACCAGCGAGGACCCGCCGTAGGCGACGAACGGCGTGGTGAGGCCGGTCAGCGGGAGCAGGCCGGTGACCCCGCCGAGGACGACGAACAGCTGCCAGGCGACGGCGAAGGCCAGGCCGCCGGCCAGGAGCTTGCCGAAGGCGTCGCGCACGATCAGCGAGGTGCGCAGGCCGCGCTCGACGAGCACCAGGTAGATGACGATGACGGCGACCAGGCCGAACAGGCCCAGCTCCTCGCCGATCGCCGAGGCGATGAAGTCGCTCTTGGCCACCGGCACCTGGTCGGGGCGGCCGCCGCCGAGCCCGGCGCCGAACAGCCCACCGGTGCCCAGGCCGAACAGCGACTGGAC
This sequence comes from Geodermatophilus sp. SYSU D00525, assembly GCF_054050475.1. NCBI lineage: Bacteria > Bacillati > Actinomycetota > Actinomycetes > Geodermatophilales > Geodermatophilaceae > Geodermatophilus > Geodermatophilus sp. SYSU D00525. The sequence goes on along the minus strand of NZ_JBJGZK010000005.1, from coordinate 105,662 downwards.
CAGCTGGTAGCCGCCCTCGTCGCGGTAGGCGAAGGGGTCCAGCCAGGTGTCCACGCGCACGCGCACGTGGCCGAAGAGCTGGTAGGCGAGGAACGCGCCGCCGGCGAACAGGCCCAGGCCGATGAGCAGCCAGCTGGCCCGCTCGGTGGCGACGTAGAGCATCACCACGAAGATGCCGAACAGCAGCAGCGAGCTGCCCAGGTCGCGCTCGAAGACCAGCACGAGGATCGACACGACCCAGACCACCAGCACCGGGCCGAGGTCGCGGCCGCGCGGCAGCTCCAGGCCCATGACCCGGCGGCTGGCCAGCGCCAGCACGTCGCGCTTGTCGACCAGGTAGGCGGCGAAGAAGACGATCAGGCAGATCTTGGCGAACTCGCCGGGCTGGATGCTGAAGCCCGCGACCCGGATCCAGATCTTGGCGCCGTAGACCTCGGAGACCGACGCGGGCAGCACCGCGGGCAGCGCGAGCAGCACCAGGCCGACCAGGCCCAGGGTGTAGGCGAAGCGGGACAGCAGCCGGTGGTCGCGCAGCACGACCACGACGGCGACGAACAGCGCCACGCCCAGGGTCGCCCACAGCAGCTGGACCGGGGCGTCCTCGCGGGTGGCCTCGCCGTCCTGCAGCCCGGCGAGGTCGAGCCGGTGGATCATCGTCAGCCCGAGGCCGGTGAGCACCGCCACGGCGGGCAGCAGCAGCGGGTCGGCGTAGGGCGCGAACCGGCGGACGACGAGGTGCACGACCAGCCAGAGGGCGGTGAACCAGCCGCCGAAGGTCAGCAGGTCCGCGCGCAGCGAGCCGGTGACCGTGACGTCGACGATGCACTGCGCCGCGAGGGTGATGAGGACGGCGAACCCGAGCAGCGCGAGCTCGGTGTTGCGCCGCCGGGGCGGGACCGTGCCCGGCGCGGGCGCGCGCGGGTCGGTCGAGGGGCCGCCCATCACTCCGCCTCCCGGCAGTCCACCCCTGGCTCGGGCGACGACGACGGGGTGACCGACGTCGGCGCGGCCTCGGTGCTGCCGCCCGCTCCCGGCCCGGAGGGCACGGCCCCGGCGTCCGGGGAGGGCAGCGCGCCGTCAGGGAGCGGCGACAGCGAGGCCTCGGCCGACGGGGGAGCGTCGTCCGAGGGGGTGGACGGTTCGGGGTCGCACGGCGGCAGGGTCGCGTCGTGCAGGTCGCGCACGATGCGCTGCGCGTCGTCGGCGTCGCTGGCCTCGATGCCCTGCCGCACGCTGTTCCGGTCGTAGGAGGACAGGTCGTCGAGCGCGATGTCGGTGACGTCGTCGACCCGGTAGAGGTCCAGGCCGAGCAGGGCGGTGTCGAAGCCGCGGTAGACCGCGACCCGGTCGCCGCCGTCGGCGGCCGCGACGCCCACGAACCAGTGGGTGAGCACCCACAGCCAGGTGGCGATCGCACCGGCCACCAGGAGCAGCACCGCCCCCACAGCGACGAACAGCCGCCGCCGAGGGCGGCGGCGGTCGGTGGGAGCGGCGGCCGTGGAGCTGTTCGTCGGTGGTGGAGGCGGCGTGGGCGGGGGGTCGGCGAGCGCCGCCCGGCCGGCCGCCGAGCGGGGGTCGACCTCGCGCTGGCCGCGGTTGTCCCCCGCCGCGCCGTCGACCACCGGCTCCATCGAGGTGCCCGTGCCGGAGTCCTCGACGACGTCGGCGACGATCACGGTGATGTTGTCCGGGCCGCCGCTGCGCAACGCCAGCTCGACGAGCCGGTCGGCGGTCGACTGCGGGTCGGGGTCCTTGAGCGCCTCGGCCAGCGTCTCCTCGCTGACCACCCCGGACAGGCCGTCGGAGCAGAGCAGGTAGCGGTCGCCGGCGCGCGCCTCGCGCATCGACAGGTCCGGGTCGACGTCCTGCCCGTTGAGCGCCCGCAGCAGCAGCGAGCGCTGCGGGTGGTGGTTGGCCTCCTCGGGCGTGATCCGCCCGTCGTCGATGAGCGTCTGCACGAACGTGTCGTCGTGGGTGATCTGGGTGAGGACGCCGTCGCGCAGCAGGTAGGCGCGGGAGTCGCCGACGTGGCACAGCGCCAGCCGGCCGCCGGCGAACAGGACGGCGGTGAGCGTGGTGCCCATGCCCTCCAGCTGCGGCGACTCGCGGATGACCTCGCGCAGGTGCTCGCTGCCGTCGAACACCGCCTCGCGCAGCGCCTGCAGCATGTCGCCACTGGGCGCGTCGTCGTCGAGGTGCTCCAGCGCGGCGATCACGACCTTGCTGGCGACGTCGCCCGCCGCGTGCCCGCCCATGCCGTCGGCCACGGCCAGCAGCCGGGGCCCGGCGTAGACCGAGTCCTGGTTGTTGCCGCGGACCAGACCGCGGTCGGAGCGGGCGGCGTAGCGCAGCGCGAGACTCATCGGGACCTGCTCACGTCTGCTCTGCCGCTCCCCGAGGTCGTCGCGTCCGTCGTCAGCAGGGTCATCAACGCAGCTCCAGGGCGGTCTGGCCGATGCGGATCGGCTGGCCGGGAGCCACCAGCAGCGGACCCTGCACCCGCTGCTGGTCGAGGTAGGTGCCGTTGGTCGAGCCCAGGTCCTCGACGTACCACTGCCCGCTGCGGTTGGTCAGCCGGGCGTGCCTCGAGCTGGCGAAGTCGTCGGTGAGGACGAGCGTCGAGTCGTCGGCGCGGCCGATGAGGATGGGCTGCTCCCCGAGGGTGATCTTCGTCCCGGTCAGCGGACCGGCGGTCACCACGAGTGTGCGGGGGCCGCGTCCGCGCTTGCGGGCGGGGGTCGCCGCGGCCCGGGGCGGGACCGAGGCGACCCGCCCCGTCCGGCCGCCGAACAGGTCGGCGCGGACCACGCGGAACGCGGCGAAGATGAACAGCCACAGCAGCAGCAGGAACCCGAAGCGGAAGACCTGCAGCACGATCTCGGCGGTCACGGCCGGCCTCCGTTCACGCGCCGTCCTGCCGGTAGACCAGCACCGAGTGGCCGATGCGGATGACGTCGCCGTCGGACAGCGCCTGGCGGCTGACCCGGCGGCCGTTGACCAGCGTGCCGTTGGTCGATCCCAGGTCCTCGACGACGGCGGTCCCGTTCTCCAGGACGCAGTCGGCGTGCTTGCGGCTGACGCCGGTGTCGGGCAGCCGGATGTCGGCGTCGGTGCCGCGGCCGATGACGTTCCGCCCGGTGCTGAGCTCGTGCCGGGTGCCGGGCCCGTCGACGACGAGCACGTGGGTGACGCCGGGGCGGGAGCCCGCGCGGCCCACCACCGAGGGGTGCTGCCGCCCGGTGTCGGTGGCCACCCGGCCGTGCAGGGGCGGCAGCGGGGGGACCGCACCGGAGCCGTGCAGCGGCGGCGCCGGCGGGACGGCGGAGTCGGCGCGCGAGCCCGGGCGGGCGGGGTCGGCTACGTGCGAGCTGACCTCGAACACGCCGGTCGGCAGGGCGTCGTCGCGCTCGAGGCGCACCTGGACCTGGCCGAAGACCTGCCAGCCCTCGTCGTCGATGTGCTCGGAGACCATGTCGGCGAGCTCGGAGGCCAGCTGACCGGACCACTCGGCGAGGTTGTCGTAGTCGGTGGGGCCCAGGCGGACGTCGTAGACGTTGGGCGCGAGCACCCGGCCCTCGCCCATGACCGACTTCTGCTCGTCGGCCTCCCGCTGCAGGGCCTTGGCGATCTCGGCCGGGTGGACCTTGCCCTTGAAGATCCGGGCGAAGGCGAAGCCGACCATCCCCTCGAGCCGTCGCTCGAAGCGCTGCAGCACGCCCACAGTCGCTCCTCCACGCTCGCCCGTACAGGTGATCCCCGACTGATCGTAGCCGGGTGGTTGCGTCGCGACCGGCCAGGAACGCGTGACACCCCCGGGGCCGATCGACGCCCCGGGCCCGGGAGCAGGACCCCTCCGCCGGGTCCCGCCGGCGGGCTGCTACTGTCGTTCCTCGCCAGGGCAAGTGGCGGAATGGCAGACGCGCACGGTTCAGGTCCGTGTGTCCGGAAGGACGTGGGGGTTCAACTCCCCCCTTGCCCACCCAGACGAACGGCCCCCGGGATCCCCGGGGGCCGTTCGCGTTCCCGGGGCCCCCGATGCACCTCCTCGACCAGGACGGGCGCGGGCCGGCACCAAGACGCCCGCGGCTCGCTGCGGACGGCGGTGGGGCCCGTACCGAACGCCGTGCCACGCCTGGGACCGTCGGCGGCGTCGGGCGGGGGCTTGTCCGCCGCAGCGGTCCCGAGGACGGTGACCCGGGCACGGGGACCGGCCCGCGGAGGCCTGCGACATGAGTCCGAGACCGACCCGCTCCACCGCGTCCGACGACGTCGACGCCGACGTCGTCGTCGTGGGCGGCAGCATCGCCGGCTGCACGGTCGCCACCCTGCTGGGCCGTGCCGGGCTGCGCGTCGTCGTCCTGGAGGCCCACCGGGACCCCGCCGCCCACAAGCGGCTGTGCACGCACTTCATCCAGTCCTCGGCGCTGCCGACCATGCGCAGGCTGGGCTTGGACGAGCCGCTGGAAGCGGCCGGCGCGGTGCACAACGACACCGACCTCTGGACCGAGGCCGGCTGGATCCGGCATCCGAGCCCGCGCCCGGACCTGCCGCCGCACGGCTACAACGTGCGGCGGCAGGCGCTCGACCCGCTGCTGCGTTCCCGCACCGCCGGCACACCCGGCGTCGAGGTGCGCCACGGCGTACGGCTGCGCGACCTGCTGCGCGAGGACGGCCGGGTCGTCGGCGTCCGCGCCGACGCCGGCGGTGAGCCGCTGGAGATCCGCGCGCGGCTGGTCGTGGGAGCGGACGGCCGGGGGTCACGGACGGCGTCGCTGGCCGGCCTGCCCGGTCGGGAGGCACCCAACGCCCGGTTCGCGTACTTCGCCCCCTATCGCGACGTCGGCCTCCCCGAGCCAGGCGTCTCGAGGATCTGGTTCCTCCCGTCGGGGGAGGCCTCGTACGTGTTCCCCAACGACGACGGCGTGACGGTGATCGCGACCTTCATGCCGAAGGAGCGCCTGCCGGAGTTCCGGTCCCGCCCGCTGGAGGACTCCCTGCGGGCGTCGTTCACCGGGTTGCCCGAGGCGCCCGACCTGGCCGGCGCGGAGCGGGTGGGCGACGTCGTGGGGATGGTCGACTACCCCAACGTCACGCGGCGGCGGGTCACCGGGCCGGGCGTCGCGCTGGTGGGGGACGCGGCGCTGGTCGGGGACCCGGTGTGGGGCGTCGGCTGTGGCTGGGCGTTCCAGACCGGGGAGTGGCTGGCCGATGCCGTGGCACCGGAGCTCCTCGACGGCCGGGTGCCCGTCCGGGGCCTGGCCGCCTACGGCCGGCGGCACCGCCGCCGGCTGCTGCCGCACCAGCGCATCCTGGTCGACCTGTCGTCGGGGCGGCCGTTCAACCGGTTCGAGCGGCTCGTCTTCGGCGGCGCGGTGCACGACGAGCGGGTGGCCCGCACCGTCGCGGCCTTCGCGACCCGCAACGCACCACCGACGGTCCTGTTCTCCCCGGTCCTGCTGGCGCGGGCGGCCCGCGCGCGGCGGAGCGCGGGCCGCACCGCGGTCGCCGCCGGGGCGCGGGAGTGACCTACGCGGTGCCGGCGGTCTCCTGCAGGAAGGCGGCGGAGTCGTAGTAGGTGCGGACACCGGTGAGCAGGCCGTCGTCGGACCCGTCGCCCTCGATCACGGTGACGCCGCGGTAGGTGAACGGCTTCCCGCTGCGCAGCGTGCCGCGGGACTCCCACTCCAGCGCGGCCGTGTTCTCCCCGACCGACCGCGAGGTGAACGTCGTCTCCAGCTCGCCGAAGACGTTGCGGTAGTCCTCCCAGAAGCGCCGGGCGCCGTCGCGCCCGCGGGCCTCGTGGTCCTGGTTGAGCTTCATCAGCTCGGCGTCGTCACCGGTGAGGTCGACCAGCGGCTGGGGGTCGCGCTCGGCGTCGAGGTGGTGCAGGGCGTCGGCGAAGCGTTCGGTGAGCGTGTGCACGGGAGTCCTCCGGGGTCTCGGCTGCGGTGCCCGGAGGGCTACCCGGCCGGGACCGGACGGACCCGCACCGGTTCAGGCGGCCGGCCGCCGCGCACCGCGCCGCTCACCGAGGGTGCGGGCGAGCAGGACGACACCCCACGGGCCGACGACCCACACCGGCCACGGGTGGACGAGGTCCCCGCTGCCCAGCACCGACACCAGCCAGATGCCGACGACGATCACGCCGGTCACCAGCCAGCTCGTCCAGGCCGCGCGCAGGTCGTGCCCCCACGCGCCGTGCCAGGGACCGCCGCACGCGGCCGCGGTCACCGGGCGGGGCGCCGGGCGGGCCGGGCCGGGCAGGTCCGTGGTGAGCTCGGCCAGCTCGCCGTAGGTCCGGGCGGCGTGCGCGCGGGCCGACCGGTCCTCGTACTCGGCCAGGGTCAGCCGGCCGTCGGTCAGCGACTCGTCGAGGCGGGTGACGACGGCGGCGCGGTCGGCGTCGGCGGCGCGCAGGTGCGGCTCGGGCATCTCGGGGCTCCTCGTCGGGGGGTGACCCGAGTCTTTCCCCGCGCGACACCCGTCACCATTGACAGACGTCACGACTCGGCCGTGCGTCCTGCACGGTCAGCCGTTCGCGGGCACGGCCTCCGCCGCGAGGTGCTTGCCGATGACCATCCGCTGGATCTGGTTGGTGCCCTCGAAGATCTGCATGACCTTCGCCTCGCGCATGTACCGCTCGGCGGGGTGGTCGCGGGTGTAGCCGGCCCCCCCGAGCACCTGGACGGCGTCGGTGGTGACCTTCATCGCGGCGTCGGTGGCGACGAGCTTGGCGATGCTGGCCTGCCGCGAGTAGGGCTGCCCGGCGTCCTTGCGGCGGGCGGCGACCAGGTAGGTGGCGCGGGCGGACTCGACGGCGGCGGCCATGTCGGCCAGCAGGAACGCCACGCCCTGGTGGTCGACGATGCGCCGGCCGAACGCCTCCCGCTCCAGCGCGTAGGCGACGGCGACGTCGAGCGCGGACTGCGCCAGCCCGACGGCGACGGCGCTGACGCCCAGACGCCCGGAGTCCAGCGCGCCCAGGGCGATGGCCAGGCCGCGGCCGGGCTCGCCGACCATCCGGTCGCCGGGCACCGCGACGTCGTCGAGCCGGATCGCCGCGGTCGTGGAGCCGGTGAGGCCCATCTTCTGCTCGGGCGGCGCCGCAGACAGGCCGGGCAGGTCGGGGGTGAGGTGGAAGCAGGAGATGGCGCGGTCCCCGTCGTCGGGGGTGCGCAGGAAGGTCGTGTAGAAGTCCGCCTGCCCGCCGTGGGTGACCCAGGCCTTCTCCCCGGTGGCGACCCAGCCGTCGTCGGTGGCCTTGGCGGCGGCGCGCATGGCCGCGGGGTCGGAGCCGGCGTGCGCCTCGGACAGGCAGTAGGCGCCGAGCAGCCGGCCGCCGACCATCTCCGGCAGCCACTCCCCGTGCTGCTGCGGGGTGCCGAACCGGTCGACCGGGCCGCAGGCGAGGGTGTGCACGCTCACGCCCAGCGCCACGCTGGCCCACCGCATGGCCAGCTCCTCGACCACCTGCAGGTAGACGGCGTAGGGCTGCCCGCCGCCACCGACGTCCTCGCCGAAGGGCAGGCCGAGGAGGCCCGCCTCGCCGAGCAGGGCGAACACCTCCCGCGGGAAGCGCTCCTCGCGCTCGTACGCGGCCGCCTTCGGCGCCAGCTCGGCGTCGGCGATCTCGCGGGTGAGCGCGATCAGGTCGGCTGCCTCCTGGGTGGGCAGCTCACGGTCGACGGCCACGGGGTCCCCCTCGTCGCGGATCAGCGGCAGTACCAGCAACGGTACGGCAGTATCGTCCGTCGTCCAGGGGCATGCTGTCGGGCCGGTGGGAGGTGCCGTGACGACGACCGAGACCGGCGAGCGGCGGCTGACCGCGCGCCAGGCACAGCTGCTCGACCAGCTGACCGAGGTGTTCCTCGCCGAGGGCTTCGCCGGGTTCACCCTCGAGGACCTCGCCGTCCGCCTGCACTGCTCCAAGACGACGCTGTACGCCCTCGCCGACAGCAAGGAGCAGCTCGCCGTCCGGGTGGTGCGGCACTTCTTCCGCCGGGCGACGGCCGCCGTCGAGGCGCGGACCGCCGGGGAGACCGACCCGGCGCGGCGGGTCACCGCGTACCTGGAGGCCGTGGCGGGGGAGCTGACCCCGGCGTCGCGGGCGTTCTACCGCGACCTGGAGGCCTTCCCGCCGGGGCGCGCGGTGTACGAGCACAACACCGCCGCCGCCGCCGAGCGGGTGACCGCGATGATCGCCGACGGCGTCGCGGCCGGCCGGTTCCGCGAGGTGCACCCGGCGCTGGTGGCCGACACCGTCACCACGCTGATGTCGCGCATCGGCCGGGGCGACACCGCCCGCGCCACCGGCCTCGACGACGCCGCCGCCTACCGCGAGCTCGCCGCGCTGCTGCTGCACGGGATCAGCCGGTGACGGTCGTGCTGGAGCCCGCCGCGTGGGACGACGACGAGGTGCGGCGGCTGACCACCGCGCAGCAGGCGGAGCTGCGGGCCCGCTACGACGGTGACGGCGAGCCGGGGACGCCGCCGTCGGCCGCGGACGTCAGCGTCGTCCTGGTCGCCCGGGACGCTTCCGGCGCGGCGGTGGGCTGCGGGGCGCTGCGGGCCCTGGGTGACGACGTGGCCGAGGTCAAGCGCATGTACGTGGCGCCGGAGGCCCGCGGGCAGGGCGTGTCGAAGCTGGTGCTCGCCGGCCTGGAGGCCGCGGCCCGCGAGCGCGGCTGGACGACGCTGCGGCTGGAGACCGGCCCGCGCCAGCCGGAGGCGATCGCTCTGTACGAGGGGGCGGGTTACCGTCCGATCCCCGCGTTCGGCGCCTACGTGGACGCCCCGGACGCCGGGTGCTCGCTGTACTACGAACGGGGCCTCGCCGGCCGCGCGTGAACCCGATCCGGCGCACCGGACATGGAGGGACGTGACCCCCTCGCCGCCCGCGTCCGGCCCACCACCGGTCGCCACCGCCCTCGCCGAGCACCGGTCGGCCGGCCCGTCCCCGGACGCCGTCCCGCTGCGCGCGCTGCCGTCGTCCCTGCCGACCGACGCCGAGGTGCTCGCCGGGTCGCTCGCCGAGCCGGAGCTGTTCGCGACGCTGTTCGACCGGCACGCCACAGCGGTGCACCGCTACCTGGGCCGGCGGGTCGGTGAGCTGGCCGACGACCTGCTCAGCGAGACCTTCCTCGTCGCGTTCCGCCGCCGCGCCGACTACCGGCCGGAGCGCCTGGACGTGCGGCCCTGGCTGATCGGCATCGCCACCAACCTGGTGCACGGCGCCGCGCGGGCCGAGCGGCGCCGCTACCGGGTGCTGGCCCGGGCGGCGGCCGAGCCGGACGCCCGCCCGGACGACGACCCGCACGACCGGCTCGACGCCGAGGCGCTGCGTGGCCCGCTGGCCGCCGCGCTCGCCGGGCTCAAGGCCCCCGACCGCGACGTCCTGCTGCTCGTCGCCTGGGGCGACCTGTCCTACGAGGAGGTCGCCACGGTGCTCGACGTCCCGGTGGGCACCGTCCGCTCCCGCCTGCACCGCGCCCGCCGCCGGACCCGCGCGGCGCTGGAGGCGCCCACGCTGTCCGACCTGCTGCCCGACTCGGCCCCCGAGGAGACCCGGTGAACGACCTCACCCTGCTCCGCGAGGCCGGGCCCGAGGCGCCGGCCCTGACGCCCGCCGCACGCGCGGCCGCCCGTGCCGCCCTGCTGGCGGAGGTCGACGCCTCGCGCACCCTGCGCGGCCGGCTGCGCACCTCCCTGCCCGGCCGGCGGCTGTCGCTGCGCATCGGGGCCGCGGTGGTCGCCGTCGCGGCGGCGTGGACGACGGCGGTCGTGGTCGCGCCCGACGACGCCGTTCGGCAGTCCTCCGCCCCGCCGTCGGCCGCCGCGCCGGCGCCGGGCGGGATCACGCTCGTCGCCGCCGAGGCGGTCACCTTCCCGGTGACCCTCGATCCCGTACCCGAGGGGCTGACGCCGCTCTACAGCCGCCGGGGCGGCATCCCGGAGTACGGGAGCACGCCGCCGTACTTCGTCGCCGACTACGAGCCGATCTCCCTGGTGAGTGGGGGTGCCGGGTCCGGCGACCCCGGACGGGTGCTGCTCAGCGTCTTCCCCGAGGACCCGAGGACGTCGGAGGACTACGGGTTCTGGCCGGAGGGGGAGCCGACGGGGGCGGCGACCGTCGACGGCATCGAGGCCGACGTCTGGAGCGAGGACGGCGCGGTCAGCCTGCTGTGGGAACGGCCGGACGGGCGGTGGGTCTGGCTCGCGGGCGAGGGTGCCCGGGCGGAGGTCGCGGGCCTGGTCGCGATGGGGGAGTCGATCGTCGACCGGCCGCAGGCGGTGGGGCTGCAGTTCGGGCTGGCGCCGGCCGGCTGGTCGGTGGGCGGCTACGAGGAGAGCCGCAGCCTCGACCTGGTGAGCGACGCCGACCCCGTGCTGGCGCTGCGGCTCAGTGCGGTCGGCACGCAGTACACCGGGACGATGGACGAGCTCCTGGAAGGGATGCCGACGGCCGCCCCGACGGAGCCGGTGACCGTGCAGGGCCGCGACGGCCGGCTGGCGCTGCTGACCGGCGACGTGGGGCAACCGCCGTTCTGGACGCTGATCGGGCAGCTCCCGGACGGACGGTTCTTCCGCCTGCTCGCCCCCCAGGCGCTGACTCGCGAGCAGGTGCTGCAGATCGGCGAGCAGGTGACCGCCGCGCCCTGACGGCGCGCAGCCCGGCACGGCCGTCCGCTCGCAGCGGACGGCCGTGCCCGGGCGAGGAGCTCAGGCGGCGGGCACCAGCGGTGGTCGCCGCAGCGGTGCCGGCACGGTGATCTCGGTGCCGTCCGGGCGCCAGGTGCGCCATCCACCACCCGGTTGTCGCTCGATGCGGAATCCGTGGTGGACCTTCGTGTGGTGCCGTTCGCAGAGGAGAGCCGAGTTCTCCAGCGAGGTCTCGCCGCCGTCGAGCCAGTGCACCTGGTGGTGCACGTCGCACCACCACGTCGGGGCGTCACAGCCGGTGAAGACGCAGCCGCCGTCCCGGACCCCCGCGGCGCGGCGGATGCCCCGGGTGGCCAGCCGGTGGTCCCGGCCCACGTCGAGCGGCACGGGGCCGGGCCCCATGACCACCCGGGCGATCGCGCCGTCGCAGGCCAGCCAGCGGGCCCGGGCGGCCGAGACGAGCGTGCCGGAGCCGAGCTCCGCGCTGCCCTCCCCAGCGGCGAGGTCCCCGGCGTCGACCTCCACGACGACCTGCGGCTTCACCCCGCGCAGCACCGGCACCCCGCCGGAGGCGAGCGCGTTGTCGGCCAGCTGCACCACGGCGTCCCCGAGCCGCTGGGCGCGGCAGCGCTCGTCGCCGGCAGGCCGGTCGGCCTGCACGTGGGCCTCCAGTGCGGTCTGCACCTTCTCCCCGCCCACGGCGTCGAGGTGGAACCGGCCCGACACCGATCCGTCGGCGTGCTTGGACAACGTCAGCGACCGGCCCTCGGTCGGATCCGGTTCCGGGCCGTCGGGATCGAGCGCGTCGCAGTAGCGCTGGACGACGACGACCAGGGCGTCGTGCTCCTGCTCCATCGCGACGGCGGTGAGGATCGCGTCGATCTCGCCCAGGTCGACGCCCTGCGTCGCGGCGGCGGCCCGCCGGGCGGGGGTGGTCACGTCGGCGGTGACGGCCACCTGCTCCGCGGACACCAGCCCGGCATCGTGCGCCTCGGCCAGCACGGGCAGGTGCTCCAACGCCCGACCGTTGCGCACCAGTCGCGACGCCTCGCCCCGGGACAGGCGGCAGTGCCCGCGCAGCCAGGAGGCCATCGACCTCAGCCCGTCGCGTTCGGCAGCCTGGGACAGCTCCGCGGCCCGCACCGCCCGGGCCAGCCGGGCGTCGATCCGGTTGCGCTCGGCGACCAGCGCGGCGACGTCGTCGAGGACGTCCCCGCTGCCCTGCTCACCCGAACGCATGATCGAAGTCTAGTGGATCCGGTGACCTTCCACAGCTCGAATTCCCAGGTCAGGCGCCTGTCCACAGATGCCGGCAGGGCCTCGACGCAGCGGGTGGGGCAGGGCCGTGAGCAGGCGCGGTCGACGACATGGCCGGGCTCCGCGGGACCGTCGTGCCGGCCCACGACACGGACGGCGCCGTCCTCACGCTCGACCACGAGCTGGGCCGGCACGGTGCGGGTGTGGTGGGGTGAGCCGGTGAGCGTGCCGCCGATGACCGCCTGGCCGCAGACCGAGCCGGCGGAGGTGGAGCTCGTCCGCGGGGACGCCCGCCTCGCCGTCGACCTGCGCGGCGGCGGCCTGCGTGCCCTGACCGCCGGCGGCTGGGACGTCCTCGACGGCTATCCCGCCGGCACGGTGCCCGCCGGGCGGCGCGGCGGCGTCCTGCTGCCCTGGCCCAACCGGCTGCGCGACGGGCAGTGGACCTGGCAGGGGCAGCGGCTCCAGCTCGACGTCGCTGCGCCCGGCAAGCCCGCCGCGCACGGCCTGGTCACCTGGCAGCGGTGGGAGGTGCTGTCCCGCCACTCCGACGCGGTCACCGTCGGCACGGTCGTCGAGGCCCGCCCCGGCTACCCGTTCCGCCTGGCGGTCGCCGTCGACCACCTCCTCGGCGACGACCGGCTCACCGTCACCGTCCGGGTCCGCAACGCCGGGGACCGGCCCGCGCCGTTCGGCGCCGGCATGCACCCCTACCTCTCCGTGGGAGCGGACCGCGACGGCGGCATCGGCGACGCCGAGCTCACCGTCCCGGCGCGCACGGCCCTCGACCTCGACGGCGGCCTGCCCACCGGCACCCGCCGGCCCTTCGACGGCGCGGTCGGCCGGATCGGCGGGCGCGCCCTCGACGACGCCGTCACCGACCTCGACCGCGACGACGACGGCTGGGCGCGGGTCCGGCTACGGGGCGCCGCGGGCGCGCTCGAACTCGCCGTCGACCGGTCCTGGCCGTGGCTGCAGGTCTACAGCGGCGACACGCTGCCCGAGGGTCAGCGCCGGCGCAGCCTCGCCGTCGAGCCGATGACCTGCCCGCCGAACGCACTGGCCGACGACGTCGACCTCGTCGTCCTCGACCCGGGGGAGACCTGGTCGGGCACGTGGACCCTGACCTGGACGGCGGCCTGACGTGCGCGTGCAGGAGCTCTGGCGGTACCCGGTCAAGTCGCTGCAGGGCGAGCGGCTCGACGCCGTGGACGTCGGGCCCGAGGGGCTGGCCGGGGACCGCCGGTGGGCGCTGTTCGACCGGGCCACCGGCTTCGGCCTCACCGCCCGCCGCGTCCCCGACCTGCTGTTCGCCTCCGGCCGGCTGCGGGCCGACGGCGGCGTCGAGGTGGTCCTGCCCGACGGCACGGTCACCGACGACGACGCCGTCCTGTCCGACTGGCTCGGCACGCCGGTGGCCCTGCGCGCGGCGGAGGCCGTCCGGGGCCCGCGGCAGTACGAGGACCCGGTCGACGACGAGGACGGCGGCCCGTGGGACGCCTGGGAGGGCGCGTCCGGCGCCTTCCACGACAGCTCGCGGATCCGCGTCTCCCTGGTCTCCACCGGCACGCTGGGCACCTGGGACCGGCGGCGGTTCCGCGCCAACGTGCTGCTCGACGGCGCGGGCGAGGACGACCTGGTCGGATCGACGGTGCGGCTGGGCACCGCGGTGCTGGACGTGCTCAAGCCGGTCAGCCGCTGCGTCATGGTGACCCGGCCGCAGCCGGGCGGCATCGGCCGCGACACCGGCGTCCTCAAGACCGTGCACCGCGAGCGCGGCGGGACGCTGGCGGTCGGCGCGCTGGTCCCGGTGCCCGGGCGGGTGGCCGTCGGTGACGCGCTCGTCCCCGCCTGAGGGCACGATCGACGTCGTGCGCACCGTCGAACTGCGTCCCGGTGAGGACTCCATCCGCCTCGGTCAGCTGCTCAAGCTCGTCGACGCCGTGCCGACCGGCGCGCAGGTCAAGGACGTGCTGGTCACCGGCGTGGTGCGGGTGAACGGGGAGCCCGAGGACCGCCGCGGCCGGCAGGTGCGCCGGGGTGACGTCGTCTCCATCGAGGGTGCCGAGGACGTGCGCGTCGCGTGAGCCCCGACGCGGGTTCCACGTGGAACCGGTTCCCCCTCGCCCTGCCGCGGTGGCCGGACGCCGCCCCCGACGGGCCGGACTTCGCCGCGATCCGCGCCGAGCACGACGTCCCCGAGTCCTTCCCGGCCGATGTGCTGGCCGAGGCCGAGCGGGTCGCGGCGGGCGTCCCGCTGCCGGACGAGGACGCCACCGGTCTGCCGCTGGTCACCGTGGACCCGCCCGGCAGCCGCGACCTGGACCAGGCGGTGCACCTGGCGCGGGAGGACGGCGGCTACGTCGTCTCCTACGCCATCGCCGACGTCGGCGCGGTGGTGGCCCCCGGCGGCCCGCTCGACGCCGAGGCGCGGCGCCGCGGCCAGACCCTCTACAGCCCCGACCGGCGCACCCCGCTGCACCCGCCGGTGCTGAGCGAGGGCGCGGCCAGCCTGCTGCCGGGGGAGGACCGCGCCGCCGCGCTGTGGACGATCCGGCTCGACGCCGACGGCGAGGTCCGCGGCGTCGACCTGCGGCGGGCCCGCGTCCGCAGCCGCGCGCAGCTCGCCTACCCCGACGTCCAGGCGCAGGCCGACGCCGGCACGCTGCCCGACCCGGTCGCCCTGCTGCCCGAGGTCGGCCGGCTGCTCGAGCGGCGGGCGGCCGACCGCGGGGCCCTCGAGCTCGGCACCCCGGAGCAGCAGGTGGTGCGCGGTCCCGACGGCGGCTGGACGCTGGTCGCCCGCGCGGACCTGCCGGTCGAGGGCTGGAACGCGCAGGTCTCGCTGCTCACCGGCCGGGTCGCGGCCCGGCTCATGCTCGACGGCGGCGTCGGCGTGCTGCGCACCCTGCCGCCGGCCCGGCCGGGGGACGTCGATCGGCTGCGCCGGCTGGCCCCCGCGCTCGGCGTGCGGTGGCCGGACGGCGCCGGGCCGGGGCAGGTCCTCGCCGGGCTCGACGTCACCGACCCCCGGCACGCGGCCTTCCTCGAGGAGGCGGCCGCCCTGCTGCGCGGCGCGGCCTACACGCCCTTCGACGGCGCCCCGCCGGAGCAGACCGGCCACGCGGGGGTCGGCGCCGCGTACGCGCACGTCACCGCCCCGCTGCGCCGGCTGGTCGACCGGTTCGCCACCGAGGTCTGCCTCGCGCTGGCCGCCGGCCGCGAGCCCGACGCCGCGGTGCGCGCCGTGCTGCCGGAGCTGCCCGGCCTCATGGCCGCCTCCGACCGGCGCACGCGGGCGGTGGAGCGGGCCGCCGTCGACGCCACCGAGGCCTGGCTGCTCGCCGGCCGCGAGGGCGCGGTGTTCGACGCCGTCGTGGTCGACGCCGACGGCGACCGCGGCACCGTCGTCCTCGCCGAGCCCGCGATCCGCGCCCGCTGCACCGGCACCGGCCCGGCCGCCGGCTCCCGGGTGCGGGTGCGGCTCACCGAGGCCGACGTCGCCCGCCGCTCGGTGCGCTTCGAGGTGGTCGCGTGAGCCGCGAGCCGTACCTCGCCGACCGGCTGCAGGGCTTCGGGACGACGGTGTTCGCCGAGATGAGCGCGCTCGCCGTCGCCACCGGGTCGATCAACCTCGGCCAGGGCTTCCCCGACACCCCCGGCCCCGCCGAGGTCCTCGACGTCGCCCGCGCCGCCATCGGCACGATGGCCGACCAGTACCCGCCCGGCCCCGGCACCCCGGAGCTCCGGGCGGCGGTCGCCGCGCACGTGCAGCGCTTCCGCGACCTCGCCTACGACCCCGACACCGAGGTGCTGGTCACCGCCGGCGCCACCGAGGCCCTCACCGCCGCGATGCTGGCGCTGGTCGAACCCGGCGACGAGGTGGTCCTCTTCGAGCCGGTCTACGACAGCTACGCCGCGGCGGTGGCCATGGCCGGCGGCGTCCTCCGGCCGGTCCCGCTCACCCCGCCGCCGGCCGACACCGAGGGCGGCGTCTGGACGTTCGACCCCGCTGACCTGCGCGCCGCCGTCACCCCGCGGGCGAGGCTGCTGCTGCTCAACACCCCGCACAACCCCACCGGCAAGGTGTTCAGCCGGGCCGAGCTGGACCTGGTCGCCGAGGTCGTCCTCGGGGCCGGGCTGCTGCTGGTCACCGACGAGGTCTACGAGCACCTGGTGTTCGACGGCGCCGAGCACGTCTCCGCGGCCACCCTCCCGGGGTTGCGCGAGCGGACGCTGGTCGTCGGCAGCGGCGGCAAGACGTTCAGCACGACCGGCTGGAAGGTGGGCTGGGCCTGCGGGCCGGCGCCGCTGGTGGCCGCCGTCCGCACCGCCAAGCAGTTCCTCACCTACGTCAACGCCGGGCCCTTCCAGCCCGCGATCGCCGCCGGTCTCGCGCTGCCCGACGCCTACTTCACCGGCATCGCCCGCGACCTCCAGCGCCGCCGCGACGTCCTGGTCGCCGGGCTGCGCGCGGCGGGACTGCCGACGATCAGCCCGCAGGCCACCTACTTCGCCATGGTCGACGTCCGCGGGGTGCAGCCAGACGGCGACGGCCTGGCCTTCTGCCGCGCGCTGCCCGAGCGGGCGGGGGTGGTGGCGGTGCCCGCCGGCGTCTTCTGGACGGCGGGCCACGCCGATCTCGGCCGCCACCTCGTGCGGTTCGCCTTCTGCAAGCGCGACGAGGTGCTCACCGAGGCCGTGGCCCGGCTGGGCAGGATGTCCGCATGAGGTCCGGCCGGGGAGGCGCAGCGTGAGGTTCGGCATCGTCCAGCACGACATCGTCTGGGAGGACCGGGAGGCCAACTACGCCCGGCTGGCGCCGCAGGTCGCCCGGGCGGCGGCCGCCGGGGCGGAGTTCGTGCTGCTCAGCGAGACGTTCTCCACGGGCTTCTCGATGACGCCGGGCATCGGCGAGCCCGAGGACGGTCCCTCGGCGTCCTTCCTGCGCGCGCAGGCCGCCGAGCACGGCGTCTGGGTGGCCGGCACCTGCCCGGAGGTCGCCCCGGGCGCGGACCTCCCGTACAACTCGTTCGTCCTGGCCGGCCCCGACGGCACGGTGCACCGCTACCGCAAGCTGCACCCCTTCACCCACGGCGGCGAGGCCGAGCGCTACCGCGCCGGCGACGGCCCGGTGACGGTGACCGTCGGCGACCTGCGCATCACCCCGTTCGTCTGCTACGACCTGCGCTTCGCGAACGTGTTCTGGGACGCCGCCGAGACCACCGACGTCTACCTCGTGACGGCGAACTGGCCCTCGGCCCGCCGGCACCACTGGACGACGCTGCTGCGGGCGCGCGCCATCGAGAACCAGGCCTACGTGGTCGCCTGCAACCGGGTGGGCACCGGCGGCGACGGCCTGCACCACGCCGGCGACAGCCGGGTCGTGGACCCGATGGGCGAGGTGCTGGCCGCCGCCGCGGGTGGCGAGACGCTCGTGCTGGCCGACGTCGACCCCGCCGAGGTCACCGCCACCCGCAAGCGGTTCGCCTTCCTCGCCGACCGGAGGAGGACCCCGCTGCCCCCCACCGCTCGCTAGCTCACGGCGGGCCCCTGCAGCGGGGCCGTTCCCGCACGTCCCGGCTGCGGCGAGCGCGTCTGGTCGACGACGATCTGCTCCCGCTGCACCTGCTCGCTGATCCGCTCCTGGCCCTGCACCACCTCGGTGGCCAGCCGGACCCGCTCGACCGGCACGACCTCGACCGACACGACCGGCCGCTCGGCGTGCAGCACGATCTCCCCGGGCAGGCCCGCGGTGCCGGTGCCGGCTGCCGGGGCGCCGGTGACCGGTGCCGTCCCGCCCGCGGGGGCCAGCGACTCGCCGGGCAGGTCGGGGGCGTCGAGGGGCACGTGCTCGACGCGGATCTCCTCGCGCCGGATCGGCACGGTCACCTGCACCTCCTCGGTCACCACGTACTTGACCAGCCGCACCCGCGTGGTGGCCACCTGCTCGATGGCCACGCGGAGCTGCTCCTCGCTGCGGGTCATCGCGCCGTCGGTGGTCGGCGCGGCGTGCCGCGGCGTGTGCTCCGGCGGCAGGGGCGCGGCGGCCTGCTCGGTGGTGGTCCGCGTCGTGGTGGCCGGCGGGGGGACCGGCCGGGTGGGCGTGTCCGTCACCGCCGCGCCGGGAGCCGGCACGTCGGTCGCAGGCGCCGCCCCCGCAGGGGCCGGTCCGGTCCCCGTCGGTGCCCAGGGCTGCCCGGCCGGGACGCCGGGCGCCGCACCGGCCGTCAGCCCGTAGTGCTGCCGCAGCGCGGCCTCCTCCTCCGGGCCGAGGTGGTCCCCGCCCAGGTGGGGTGCGGACCGGACGGCGTCCTTGTGCACGGGCACGCTCAGCACGCCGTCGACGAAGGCCGCCTGCGTGGCCGGGACGATGGAGTGCCGGGTGCCGAACAGGCCGGTGCTCACGGCCACCCAGGTGGGCGCGCCGGTGCGGTCGTCGACGAAGAAGCTCTCGACGGTGCCGATCTTCTCCCCGTCGGGGCCCTGCACCGTGCTCCCGATCGCCGCGGACAGGTCTCGCTCGCTCAACACGGTGCTCGCCTCCTCCGTCGACACCCCGGCTGGCGTCGTTTCCGCGGGGGAGTGCCCGCGCGGATGTGTTCCGACACCCGGACGCCTACGGTCGGACGCGACGGCGATCCAGAGGAGGGCGACGTGGGCAGCGGACAGCTCGAGGTCGAGCGCAAGTTCGAGACGGGGCCGGACGTCGTCCTCCCCGACCTGACGACCGTGGACGGCGTCGCCGCGACGGGGGACCCGGTCACCCACGACCTGGACGCCACCTACTACGACACCCCGGACCTGCGGCTGGCCCGCGCGCGGATCACCCTGCGCCGGCGGACCGGCGGCACCGACGCCGGCTGGCACCTCAAGCTGCCCACCGCCGTCGCGGGCTCCCGCCGGGAGGTGCACGCCCCGCTGGGCACCCGCCGCACGGTCGTGCCGCGGGCGGTGACCGAGCCGGTGACCGCCGTGTTGCGCGGCGCGCGGCCGGAGCCGGTCGCCACCCTGCAGACGACGCGGCAGGTCACGCACCTGCTCGACGACGAGGGCCGCGTGCTCGCCGAGGTCGCCGCCGACACCGTCACCGGCACCGCGCTGGCCCCCGACCCCGAGAGCCCGGCGACCGTCACCACCTGGCGCGAGCTGGAGGTGGAGCTGGTCGAGGGCGACCAGGCGCTGCTCGACGGCGTCACCGAGGCGCTCGGCGCGGCGGGCATCGTGCCCTCCGACCTGCCGTCCAAGCTCTCCCGCGTGCTGGCCGACCGGCTCCCCGCGCCCACCCCGGTGCGCCCGCCGGCCGCGGTCGAGGACCGGGGCGACGGGAAGGGCGACGCGAAGAAGGCGAAGAAGAAGGCGAGGAAGCAGGACGGGCCGACGGCGGCCGAGGTGGTGCTCGGCGCGGTGCGCACCCAGGTCCAGGCGCTGCAGACCGCCGACATCGGCGTCCGCACCGGCGACCCCGAGGGCGTGCACGACCTGCGCGTGGCCTGCCGCCGGCTGCGCAGCATCCTGGCCGCCTTCCGGCCGGTGCTCGACCGCACCGCCACCGACCCGCTCCGCGACGAGCTGCAGTGGATCGGCGCCGCGCTCTCCGGCGCCCGCGACGGCGAGGTCGCGCTCGAGCACCTCAAGGCCGTCGTCGCGGCGCAGCCGGTCGAGCTGGTCCGCGGCCCGGTGGCCGCCCGGCTGCAGGCCACCGAGGTCGCCGACGTCGAGCGGGGCCGCAAGGCGGCGGTCCGGGCGCTGTCGGACCGGCGGCACCTGGCGCTGCTCGACGCCTTCGACGCGCTGCTCGCCGACCCGCCGCTGGCCGAGGCGGCCGGCGAGCCCGCGCACGCCGTCCTCGCCGACGCGGTCAAGCGCACCGGCAAGCGGATGCAGGCCCGCATCGACGAGGCCCGCGAGCGCGAGGCCGAGGACCCGGGCGCCCACGAGGACGAGACCGAGCACGCCCTCCACGAGGTGCGCAAGGCGGCCAAGCGGGTCCGCTACACCGCGGAGGTCGCCGCACCGGTGCTCGGGGCGCCCGCCGAGGCCCTGGTCGCCTGCATGAAGGAGGTCCAGGACGTGCTCGGCGAGGCCCAGGACACCGTCGTCGCCCGGCAGTGGTGCCTGCGGCTGGCCGCGGCCGCCGTCAAGGCGGGGGAGGACACCTTCGCCTACGGCCGGCTGCACGCGCTGGAGGAACTGCGGGCCGAGCACGCCGACCAGCGGTTCTGGGGGCTCGAGCCCACCCTGCGCGCCGCGGTGAAGGCGGCCGCGAAGGCCTGAGCGGGCCGGGGCGCCGGCCCGGGACGGGAACGTCCCGGGCCGCTCGCGCGTCTCCTGCCGTGGTGTCTCCCGCACAGCCGAAGCGAGGTCCGTCCTGTCCCTGATCGGTCTGCTCGGCTTCGGGACGGTCGTCCTCGTCGCCCTGCTCCTGCTGCACGGCTACCTCTGGTGGCGCATGGTCCGGAGCACCACCCGGCCCGGCCGCGTGCGGCGGCGGCTCACCGTCCTCACCGTGGTGCTCGCCCTGCTGCCCGCCGCCGCGGTGCTGCTGCGCCGCACGCTGCCCCGGGACGCCGCCGCCCCCCTGGACTGGGTCGCCTACACCTGGCTCGGCGTCGCCTTCTACGCCTTCCTCGCGCTGCTCGTCCTCGAGCCGGTCCGCCTGGTGCTGCGCCGCTGGACCCGCCGGCCCGCCCCGGCCACCGTCCCGGCCACGACGGCACCGGTCCCCGCCGTCGGCCCGGACCCGGAGCCGGACCCGGACCCGGACCCGGAGCCGCGGCCGGAGGCCGGGACGGGACCTCCCGACCCCTCCCGCCGGCTGTTCCTCGCCCGCACGCTCGCCGTCACCGCCGGCGCGGTGGCGCTCGGGACGGCGGGCACCGGGGTGTACCTGGCCAACTCCGCGCCCGTCGTCCGCCGGGTGCCGGTCACGCTGCCGCGGCTGGACCCGGCGCTCGACGGCCTGCGGATCGTCACCTTCTCCGACGGGCACCTGTCGGCCACCTACGGCGGACGGCGCTTCGAGCGGCTGGTCGAGATCGTCAACTCCCAGCGGCCCGACGTCGTGGCGATCGTCGGCGACCTGGTCGACGGCGAGGTCGACGAGCTGCGCGAGGACGTCGCGCCGCTGGCCGACCTGGTCAGCGAGCAGGGCGTCTTCTTCGTCACCGGCAACCACGAGTACTTCGTCGACACCACCGCCTGGCTGCGGCACCTGCCCACCCTCGGCGTCGAGGTGCTGCGCAACGAGCGGGTGCCGATCACGCGCGGCGGCGCGTCATTCGACCTGGCCGGCATCGACGACCGCACCGCGGCCCGCTCCGGCGTCCCCGGGCACGGCGCGGACCTCGACGCCGCCCTCGACGGCCGCGACGACGCGACGCCGGTGGTGCTGCTCGCCCACCAGCCGTTCATGGTCGACCAGGCGCGGGCCGCCGGCGTGGACCTCCAGCTGTCGGGACACACCCACGGCGGGCAGCTGTGGCCCTTCGACTTCGCCATCCGGCTCGACCAGCCCGCGGTCGAGGGCTGGTCGCGGCACGGCGACACGCAGCTGTACGTCACCGCGGGCGCCGGCTACTGGGGACCGCCCATGCGGGTCGGCGCGCGGCCCGAGGTGACCGTGGTCGAACTCCGGGCACCGTAGAGGTGGACGTCACCCGAGCGAGAGACGTCTCATACGACATGACGTCCTCAGACGTCTTCTCCCGCATAGTCTGGCGATCGTGACAGCGGCGACGGCGGGACCGAAGTACCTCTCGGTCCGTGAGCACCTGCGGCGCCGGGTCGCCGCGATGCCCGAGGGGGCCCTGCTGCCCCCGGAGCCCACGCTGTGCGCGGAGTACGGGGTCAGCCGGATCACCCTGCGCCGCGCCGTCGACGGGCTGGTCGCCGACGGGCACCTCGTGCGCGAGCAGGGCCGCGGCACCTACGTGACCCGGCCGGCGATCCGGCACGAGTACCGCGAGAGCTTCGTCCACCGCATCGCGGGGTGGAGCTCGGTGATGGCCGAGCAGGGCGCCCAGGTGGGGACGACGGTGCTCACCCAGCGGGTCGTGCCCGCGCCGTCGCCGGTGGCCGCCGAGCTCGCCCTCGACGTCGCCGAGGACGTCGTCGAGCTGGAGCGGCTGCGCAGCGTCGACGGTGCGCCCAACCACGTGGCGCACAGCTTCCTGCCCGCCGCGCTCTACCCGCGGGCCGCGGAGGAGGACTTCAGCGAGGGCTCGCTGTACGACTTCCTGCGCCGCGAGTACGGCGCCGACCTCGCGCACGCCCGCATCGTCGTCGACGTCGGCACCGCCGCCCCGGACGAGGCGGACCTGCTGCGGATCGCCGCCGGCTCCCCGCTGCTCGTCGTCCGCACCACGGTGCGCGACAGCGCCGGGCACCCGCTGGTGCACAGCTTCTCCCGGCTGCGGCCGGACGTGAGCCAGGTCGAGTTCGAGGTCTCGGTCACCGGCCGCTGAGCGCGGCGGAGGACGCGGCCGGCCCGGCTGACAGGATCCGCCCGTGACGGGGACGGCGGTGCTGGACGACTTCCAGGCCCATCGGGAGCGGTTGTCCGGCCTCGCCTACCGGATGCTGGGCTCGGCCACCGACGCCGAGGACGTGCTGCAGGACGCCTGGCTGCGCTGCAGGGCGTCGACCGGGCGCGGGTGACCGACCCCGCGGCCTTCCTGGCCCGGACGGTCACCAACCTGCGCCTCACCGCGCTCACCTCCGCCCGCGCCCGGCGCGAGGTCCACACCGGGCCGTGGCTGCCCGAGCCCGTGCTGACCGGCCCGGGCGGGGACCTCGGCCCGCTGGAGGGGGCGGTGCAGCGGGAGAGCGTGTCCTTCGCGCTGCTGACCCTGCTGGAGCGGCTGTCCCCGGCCGAGCGGGCCGCGTACGTGCTGCGCGAGGCGTTCGCCTACAGCCCCCGCGAGGTGGCCGAGCTGATCGGTACCTCCGAGGCCAACGTGCGGCAGCTGCACTCGCGGGCCCGGCGGCACCTCGCCGGCGCCGGGACCCGTGAGGTCGACCCGGCCCGCTGGCAGGAGCTGACCGTCCGCTTCCTCGCCGCGGCCGCCGACGGGGACCTCGCCGCGCTGGAGGCCCTGCTGACCGCCGACGTCGTGGCGCGCGCCGACGGCGGCGGCGTCGTCAACGCGGCCCGCCGGCCGGTGCGGGGGCGGGAGGCCGTGGCCCGGTACGTCGCCGGGGTCGTCGCCCGATTCGGCGCGGGGCTGCTGCCGGCGTTCGTCGAGGTCAACGGAGCCCCCGCGGTGGCCCTCACCGACGGCACGGCCCTGCACGGCGTCCTGGTGCTGCACACCGACGGCGAGCGGCTGAGCGCCCTCGACCTGGTCGTCAACCCGGAGAAGCTGGCCCACGCCAACGGCCGGCTGTCACGGATCGGGGGCTGCCCGGTCCGACCGGGTGAGGAAGGGAGACCCACCCATGACGACCACGCTGGTCACCGGTGCCACCGGCACCCTCGGCACCCCCACCACCGCCCGCCTGCGGGCGGCCGGACACGACGTCCGGGCGTTCAGCCGGCGCCGCGGCCCGGGCCTGACGACCGGGGACCTGCTCACCGGCGCCGGCCTGCGCGAGGCGCTGACCGGGGTCGACACCGTGCTGCACCTGGCCACCGGACCGCGCGGGGAGGGGGACGTCGCGGCGGCCCGCACGCTGCTGTCGGCCGCCGCCGACGCCGGCGTGCGGCACCTGGTGGTCGTCTCGATCGTCGGGAGGGCGGCTGTCCGCCGCCTACGGCGCGGGCTCGGCGCTCGTGCCGGGACCGGCCCACGGCCGGCGGACCTTCGACGAGCACCTGGCCGCCCGATATCCGCTCGACCCGGAGACGGCTCCGCTGTGACGCTCCCGGCGTGCCGCCCGACATCGCAGGTGCCCTGCGCGACCGGTTCCTGGCGACCGCGGAGGAGGTCGCGCGGGCGCGGCCCGGGGTGGACGCCGAGCAGGCCCGGGAGGTGCTCCTGGAGGCGGCGACCCGGCTCCACGACGGCCTCGTCCTCGACGACCTGGACGAGCACGACGCGCACGCCGTGATCGCCGGGCTGTCCGTCGACCTCGTCGCCGGCGATCCCGGCGCCGCGGTGCGCGCACGGTCCCGGGCAGCGGCGGAGGACCCGGGGGATCTGCACGACCCGGAGGCCGTGTCCGCGGCCTACCTGCTCGCCGCGGCGACCCTGCAGCTCTGAGGGCGACGTCACCGGCCGCTGAGCACGGCCAGCCGGGGCTCCAGGTCGAGCACCATCCGGACGAACGCCGCCCGCCGCGCCGCGTGGGCGAGCACCTCGTCGGTGACCGGCTCGAACAGCAGGTGCAGCGGCATGCCGGTGCACGGGTAGCGCAGCAGCGCGGCCAGCAGCACGCCGGTCTCCAGCTCGGCGGGGGACACGTCGACGCCCTCGGCGGCCAGGGCGCGGGCGTGGGCGGCGACCGCCGGGCCGAGGAGGGCGGGCACCTCGTCCGGCGGGCCGGCCCCGCACTCCGCCCGGCCGAACAGCAGCGGCACGAGGTCGAAACCGGCCGGCGCCGGGCCGGCCATGGCCCAGTCGATCAGCACGAACGTGTCCGGCGCCGCGGCGGGCCGCAGCAGGTTCATCGGCGTCGCGTCCCCGTGGGCGGGCAGCACCGGCAGCGGGGCTAGGCGGGCGTGGACGCCGTCGACGCGGGAGGCCAGGGCGCACACCTCCTCCCGCAGCGCCGCGACCCCGGGCACCCGCATGACCGGCGCGGCCCAGGTGGCGTCGTCGTGCAGCCAGGGGACCGCCCAGGTGGCCAGCTGCTCGTCCCGGTAGACGGTGAGGAAGTCCCCGCCCGGCATCGGCGGCCAGGGCCGGCCGCGACGGCGGGCGGCCAGCCGGCCGAGGGCCTCCGCGGCGCGGAGGGTGTCGTCCACCGTCCACGGGGTGTCGACGGGGTCGGCGTCCTCGAGCCAGAGCGTCAGCCGGTCGCCGGGCTGCTCGTGCACGGCCACCACGTCCGGCGGACGGAGGCCCGGCGGGGCGCACGCGGCGACGCCGGCCGCGAGGACGTCGGCCTCCAGCCGCCACGGGATGATCTCGTCCAGGTGCGCGCGGGCGTCGTCGGGCATCTGCGGCGGCAGGCCGTACCGGGCGGCCTGGAGCTCCTTCGCGACCAGGCGCAGCACCACCCGCCCGCCGGACCCGTGGCCCTCGACGGTGACCCGGGTGAGCGCCCGCGTCGACGGCGCGGTGGCGTCGTGCACGAGCGGGCGGCAGGTCACCGCCTCGACCTCGAGCGCCGGGTCGCCGGACCGGCGGCGCAGGGCGGGCAGCAGCTCGGCGAGGACCGTCCCGCCGGGCAGGCCGGTCACCGCGGGCGCCGCGGGAGGTGCAGGGGCGGGAGGTGGAGGTGCACGGGGCGGAAGAGCGCCAGCCAGGGCGAGGTCGTCATCGCGGGCTCCCGTGGGAGGATGGTCAAGCCGCTTGTCTGACGGTGAGTGGATGGTGAAGCCGCTTGTCCGATCCCGTCAACCGAGACCGCCCCGTCCTGGTCACCGTGCTGCTCGAGCAGGCGATGACCCTGATCCGGGACGACCTCTACGCCCTCAGCGACGCGCGCTACCCGGGCCTGCGCATGCGCCACTACCGGCTGCTGGCGATGCTGCCGCCCGAGGGCGAGCGGCTGAGCCGGCTGGCCGCCGACAGCGGGCACACCAAGCAGGCGCTGGCCCAGGCGCTGGCGCCGCTGGAGGCCGGCGGGTACGTCGAGGTGCTCCCCGACCCCTCCGACGGGCGGGCGCGGCTGGTCCGGCTCACCGGTCGCGGCCGGGAGGTCGACGAGGCGGTGCGCCGGCGCCTGGCCGACGTCGAGCGGCAGTGGGCGCGCCGGGTGGGGGAGGAGCGCTGGGCCGTCGCCCGTGCCGTGCTCGCCGACCTGGCGCCGGGACCCGGCTGATCCCGGTTACGGTCGAGGGGTGACCACGGCGAGCGGGACCCGCGAGGTAGCCGCCCCGCGCAGCCGGGTGTGGCGGGCGCTGGCCGTGCTGGAGCCCTACTGCGCCGTCTGCGACGTCTCCTACGTCGTCGAGGGCGGGCGGTCCGGGCGCGGCGCCCGGTTCGTCTGCGTCCCCGGCCGGCTCGACGCCGACCAGACCCCGCGCGAGGGCGCCCCGCGCGGCGAGATCGTCGAGTGGGAGCCCGGGCGGGCGGTCACCACCCGGCTCGAGCTCACCCCCGAGACGTGGACCACGCGCATCGAGCTCGACGACGCCGCCGACGGCGCCACCCGGGTGACCATCACGCTCACCCACGCGCCGCGCCGTCCCCGGCTGGCCGACCGGCTGGCCCGCCGGGCCGTGCAGCAGTTCGTGCAGCGCACCGTCGACGACGAGCTGGCCAAGCTCCCGGCGCACGTCGAGCAGGTGGCGGACTCTTCTCAATAGGGTGATCCGCCTCTCGACGAGGCGAAGCACGCTTCACTACAGGGCGACCGGGTACACCAGTCAGCCGTGCATCGGCGTGGTGTCCCGGCGTCCGCCGGCTCGGCAGCGCCGGTCGAGTGTCTGAGGAGTTGGCTATGGAGATCATCGGTCTGATCGTGGCGGGGCTCATCATCGGCCTGCTGGGTAAGTTCGTCGCCCCTGGGGCGCGAGACAACACGCCCCTGTGGCTCACCGTGCTGTGCGGGATCGGCGGCGTGCTGATCGGCTACTACGTGGCCGGCGCCTTGGGTGTCGCGTCCACCAACGGTGTCGACTGGATCCGGTGGATCATCTCCATCATCGTCGCCGCCGTGCTCGTGGTCGCGGCCTCCACGCTCACCGGTCGCAACCGCGGCGCCGTCCGGCGCTGACGTACGCGGGGGAGCCGGCCGGGCCCTGGTCCCGACGGATCAGAGCTCGACCGCCTCCCCCGGGGCCAGCCGGCCGTAGGGGGTGGGCGTGCCCGGGCCGCGCTCGCCCAGCAGGCCGGCCACCAGGCCCAGCCCGGTGTCGTTGAGCAGGCCGTCGTGCACGGCGAAGGCCTGGTCGGCGTCCACCGCCCGCACGTAGTCGATCACCTCGGCCACCTTGGACCACGGCGCGTGCAGCGGCAGCAGCAGCGTGGCCACCGGGGCCCCCGGCACGGTGAACGCGTCGCCGGGGTGGAACACCTGCCCGTCGACCAGGAAGCCGACGTTGCGCACCCGGGGCAGCTCCGGGTGGACCACCGCGTGCCACTCGCCGTGGACCTGCACGTCGAAGCCCGCGACGGTCAGCGCGTCGCCGTCTCCCACCGCGTGCACCCGGCTCCCCAGGCCCTCGAGCTGCCCCGCGACGGACGGGTTCGTCCACACCTCCAGCGCCGGGTCGGCGTCCAGCGCCGCGCGGAGCCGGTCGCCGACGAAGTGGTCGGGGTGCTCGTGCGTGACCAGGACCGCGGTCGCGCCGTCGAGCGCCGTCGGCTCGGTCCAGGCACCGGGGTCGATGACCAGCCGCCGCTCGCCGTCACTGATCGCGACGCAGGCGTGCCCGTGCTTCGTCAGCTCCACGGGGTCATCCTGCCGTCGCCCCCACCGGCCCGCCGCCTCACCCGGACGGGGGAGGGGCGCGTGCCCCGGCTGGCACGACGGCGTCCGGGTGCCGACGGAACCGGCATGGCCCCCAGCACCGTCCCGACCGCCCCGACCGCGTTCGCCGCGACCGCCTACGTCGCCGCCCGCAGCCGCGCCCACGGCCCGACCGCCGCCCTGTGGCACGCCGTCGAGCTGCACCGCGCGGCTCCCGAGGTCGACGGTGCCTGCGAGCTCACCCTCTGCGGCACGCTCGCCCGCGTCACCCTCGACGAGGAGTGGCCGACGTCGGCCCGTGACGTCTGCGTCCCCTGCGTCGTCCTGGCCGGCGCCGGCCGCTAGGCGCCCTCCGCCAGCTCCGCGCGCAGCCGGGCCAGCAGGTCCGACCGCGTGCCGGCGCCCAGCCGCTGGCGCATGCGCGAGACGTGGTGCTCCACCGTCTTCGCCGAGATGTACAGCCGCCCGCCGATCTCCCGGTAGGTCCGTCCCTCGACCACCAGCCGGGCCACCTGGCGCTCCCGGTCGCTGAGCACGCCCGTGGCCGTGGCCGCCGGTGCCGCCGGTGCCGCCGGTGCGGCGTGCTCCCCGCCCTCGCCCGGCGCCTCGCCGTCGGCCGGGTCGACCAGCGTGCGCGCACAGGCGAGCAGTACCGAGCGGACCCGCGGGTCGGCGACCCGGGCCGCGGCCTGGCCCGCCAGGCGGGAGCCGTCCCAGCCCAGACCGGCCGCGCCGAGCGCCTCGGCCGTGGCCACCACCGCGGCCGGGTCGATCTCGTCGGTCAGGACGTGCAGCCAGGTCCGGCCGGCCTCGGCCAGCACCGCGGCGTGCGGGCTGGTCCGGGCGGCGGCGACCAGAGCCGCCGCGTGCGGCCGCAGCGCCGCGGGGTCGTCGGTGATGATCGCCGCCTGCGCGCCGCTCCAGTGCAGCGGCGTCGCCCACAGCTGCGGCTCCCCCAGCCGGCGCAGCAGGTCCTGCGCCTCCGCCAGGTGGCAGCGCAGCCGGTCGCCGTCGCGCAGCCGCGCCGCGGCCACCACCAGCTCGCCCAGCGGCAGCAGCGTGAACAGGTCGACGGGGTACCGGACGACGGCCTCGCGCGCCCGCACCCACGCGCGCACCAGCGCGGGGACGTCGCTGCTGCGCCGGGCCAGCCCCACCTCCAGCGCCTGCAGGAACAGCTCGTCGCGCGGCTCGAGCGCCCCGCCCTCGACGGCCTGCGCCTCCGCCGCGAGCTCCCGGACCCGGGCCATCCGCCCGGCCAGCATGGCGATCCACGCCAGCAGCAGCAGGTGCCGGGGGCGGGCCGGCCGCCCGCCGAGGTCGGTGTCGACCGCCCGCTGCAGCACCGACTCGGCGACGGCCAGCTCGCCGCACTGCAGGGCCACGAGGGCGGCCAGCGCCGCGGGGGTGTCGACGAGCAGCGCGGTGCGCCCCACCGGCTCCAGCAGCGCGGCGGCGCGGGTGAGCGTGGACAGCGCCGCCGGGACCGGGTCGCCGGCATCGGTGCCCGAGCGCAGGGAACGGGTGATGCCCTCGGCCATCAGCTCCTCGCTGACCGCGAGCATCGTCGGCCCCCCGGCCGTCGCGGACCGTGCCTCCGCGACCACCCGGGCGGCCTCGTCGGGCCGGCCGGTGGCCAGCAGGGCCAGGGCCGCCGAGCCCGCGTGCTCCGGCCCGGCCAGCCGGTAGAGCTCCGCGGCCCGCCCGAGCAGCCCGCGCCGGGCCAGCACCGCCGCGGCCACCCCGGCGGCCCGCGGGCGGTCGGCGGCGTGCGGGTCGGCGAGCGCGGCGTCGGCCCACCGCACCGCGCTGTCGAGGTCGCCGGTGAGGGCCGCGGCCTGCGCCCGCCGGGCGGCCAGCCCCGCCACCGGGGCCCCGCTGTCGGCGGCCTCGCCCAGCAGCTCCCCGGCCAGCGCCGGGTCGGCACCGAGGGCGGCATCGGCCTGCCGCTCCAGCAGCGCGGCCGCCCGGGGGTCGCGCACCCGGTCGGCGGCCAGCCCGCGGGCCAGCCCCACCGGCTCCTCGCCGCGCTCGACCAGCAGGCCGAGCAGCTGCCGCCGGGTGCGCCGGGTGACCTCGGCGGGGACCGTGGCGAGCAGCACCTCCTGCGCCAGCGGGACCACCCGCCCGTCGGCCAGGAGCCAGCCGGTCGCCCGCGCGGCGGCGACGAGGTCGGCGACCTGCGCGAGGGGGACGTCGAGCAGCGCGCCGAGGACGTCGTCGTCCAGCGGCGCGCCGGCCGCGACGGCGTGCAGCAGCCCCCGGGCCCGCTCGTCGAGGGCGTCGAGGTCGGCGGCCAGCTGCGCGCGCATCTTCTCGGGGGCGCCGCGGAGGTCGACCCGGCCCGGCCGCCGGGCGAGCGCGGCCAGCAGGCCGTGCACCAGCGCGGGCAGCCCGCCGGTCCGGGCGTGGACGGCGTCGGCGAGGGCGGGCGTGGCACCCGGGCCGAGACAGGTACGCACCCACGCCTCGACCCGGGAGCGGTCGAGGTGACCCGACACCACGGAGTGCCGGTCGTCGGGGACCGCGGCGGCGACGTCGGCGAGCAGCGCGACGAGCTCCGGCGGGCGCGGCCAGGGCCGCGAGGCGAGCACGACCCGGCCGTGCGGGGACCGCAGCGCGCGGCGCACCCGGTCGGCCACCTCGGCGGTGACCCGGTGGGCGTCGTCGACGACGAGGACGAAGTCCCCGGACACCCCGTCCGGGTCGTCGGTGCGCCCGTCGAGCACGGTCAGCCCGGCCCGCCGGTGGACCGCGGCGACCTCGTCGAGCAGGTGCGTCTTGCCGCTCCCGGCCGGCCCGGAGACGACGAGCGCGCGAGCGCCGGCCGCCCGCACCACCGCGCCGTCCACCGGTGCCCCGCCACCCCGGGCCGGGCGGGGGACGGAGGGGGTGCGGGAGGCGGCCGTGTGCACCGGGAGGTGGCCGACGGCGGTCACGGGACCTCCGGGGACGAGCCGGCCGGGTCGCCGGTGTCGCCGGCGGGCGTGCCGGTGTCGCCGGCCGTCGCCGTCTCCCCGGCGGGAGGCGTCGTCGTGTCCGGCGCCGGGGTCCCGGTCCCGGGGCCCTCGGTCACCGGGGTCCCGGGACCGGGCGCCTCGGTCACCGGGGTCCCGGTGGGGGTCTCCTCCGGCGTCCCCGACGGAGGTGGCCCGGACGTGGGGTCGGTGGTCCCCGATGAGGGGCCGGTGGGCTGCGGCGCGGTGGTCCCCGGTGGGGTGGTCCCCGGGGCCGGGTCCCCGGCCGACGCCGCGCCCGCGGCGGGGGCCCCGCCCGCCGTCGCCCCGCCCGCCGTCGCCCCGCCCGCCGTCGCCCCGCCCGCCGTCGTCCCGGTGGCCGTGGTGCCGGGGGTCGTGCTGCCGGGGGCCGTGGTGCCGGGGGTCGTGCTGCCGGGGGTCGTCGTGCCGGGGGTCGTCGTGCCCGTCGCCGAGGCGCCCGCTGCCGGCGTCCCGGCCGGGGAGCCCGCGGCCGCCGCTGTCCCCGCCGGTCCGGCCGCCCCGGGAGCGCCGGCGGCCGGGACCGCGCCGGCCGCCGCGACCGGGGAGTCGGTGGCCCGCAGGCCTCCGGCGGACCGGGCCGTGCCCCCGGGAGCGGCGGCACCGGCGGGACGGACGGCGTCCGGCGCGGGGACGCCGGGCGACCCGCCGCCGCCGGGTGCGGCACCGTCCTCGGCCTGCGCCACCGGGACCTCGCCCGGCGGCACGCTGGTGACGCCGGTGCCGAGGACCCCGGCGACGGCGGGCGGCAGGACGAGCAGGGCCAGCAGCAGGACGCCGACGAGCACGCCGCGCTCGGTGCGCCGGGCCCGCGCGCGGGCCGGTGCCGGCCCGGCCGCGGGGCGGCGGACCCCCTCCGGACCCCGCGGCGGGGCGCCGGCCGCGGGACGCCGGGTGGTCGCGGGGACGGCCGCGGGCGGCGCCGTGTCGACGGTGGCGAGGGTGGCGACGGGGACCTCGGGGAGGAGGTGGTTCCCGGTGGTGCCGGGGACGCCGTCGGCGGCCAGGGCCTCCGCGGCCAGGCCGGCCGCGCCCAGGGCCACGGTGAGCTCCGGTGCGGGGCCCAGCGTCAGCGGCCGGCCGAGCTCGCCGGAGAGCACCTCCGCGACCAGCGGCATCCGGGCGCCACCGCCGGTGAGCACGACGGCGTCCAGCGCGGCCGGGTCGACGCCGGCGGCCTCGACGGCGGCCAGGAGCCGGCCGGCGGACTCGCGGACCGGGTCGGCGACCAGCTCGTCGAGCTCCTCGCGGGTGAGCCGGACCGCCTCGGCGCCCACCTGCACCCGGGTCGCGGTCTCCGCCGACAGCGCCTCCTTGGCCGCGACGCACGCGCGTCGCAGCGCCTCGGCCGCCGCCGCGTCCGGGGTGCCGGTCGTGGACCGGCGGACGTGCCCCACCAGCCGGTCGTCGACGTCCCGGCCGCCCCACCCGAGCGGCGCGGGCGGGGGTGCCAGGTGCCCCGGCAGGCCCGCGTCGGGGTCACCGGGGTCGGGGCCCACGACGGCGACGTCGACGGTGGCGGCGCCCAGGTCGTAGACGGCGACGGTCGGCCGCTCGGGCAGCTCGCCGGTGCCGGTGTGCCGGGCGACGGCGGCGACCGCGGCCGAGACCAGCGTGAAGCGGGGGACGCCGGCCTCCTCCAGGGCCGCGGCGAGCGCTCCCCGGCGGTGCCCGGCCCACGACGGCGGCACGGTGACCACCGTCCACGCGTCCGGCCGGCCCATCCGCAGCGCGGCCGCCGCCCGCACCAGCTGCACCGCCCCGGCGACCACCGCGGCGGCCGGCACCGGCCCGGTGGCCAGGCGCAGCGGCGTCGTGGTGCCGACCCGTGCCAGGAGGTGCGCCGTCCGCCCCCGGGCAGGGGACCCGAGCCGGACGCCGTGGTCGTCGACCTCGATGCCGGCCGGCCGGCCCGCCGGGTCCTCCAGGGGGAGGGGCTCGGCCTCCGTCCCGTCGTCGGCGCAGACCGCCGCGGCGACCGTGCCGTCGCCGATGTCGATGCCCAGGCCGTACTCGCCGTCGCGCACAGGTCCCCCCGTCGCCCCGCCCACCCGGCCCGGTTCCTGAGCCGACACGTGGCCGGACCGTATGTCGCGCGTGTAACGGCTGTCGCTCCTTCCCCCCGTGTCACCCGTGCTCCGGCGGCAAGAGGGGGGCGACACCCCGAGTCCCCTAACGGGCAGTCAGCGCGCACCCCCCAACGCGGAGTCGGAAGAGGGGGGACGCCGCCCGCTGCCCGGTCGCGGAGGGGGCGGCTGGACTGCCGTCGCCAGCCGGCCGACGACGGGCGGCTCACGGACCCGGAGGACCCGCCATGACGAACCTCGCCAGCTCGTTGCTCGACTTCATCCTCGACCTGTTCCGCGACCCCGAGGCCGCCGAGGCCTACGCGGCCGACCCGGCGGGCGCGCTCGCCGCCGCGGGCGTCGATGCCACCCCGGCCGAGGTCGACGACCTCATGCCGATGGTCGCCGGCTACGCGCCGGTCTCCTGGGGCGGTCACGACGGCGGCGGCCACGAGGGCGGCCACGAGGGCGGTCACGAGGGCGGTCACGAGGGCGGTCACGAGGGCGGTCACGGCGGTGGTCACGGCGGCGGCAAGCACGACGACGACGGCTACAGCCACTCCGACGGCGCGCACCACGGCCGGCACGGCGGCTGCGACGACGATGACGACGACAAGCCGGCGCACGGCGGCTACGGCGGCCACGACGACCACGGCGGCGCCCCGAGCTGCGGCTCCGGCCACGACGACGACGAGGACGACCACGACCACGGCGGCCACGACGACGACCACGGTGGCAGCTCCGGCGGCGGCCACGGCGGTGGCGGCGGCCACGCCCCGGCCCCCGGCGGCGGCAGCGAGACGGTGGTGATCACCCACCTGCAGAACATCCAGGTCACCTACACCGACGTGGACGTCGAGATCGACGCCTCCCACAGCATCTGGGTCAGCGGCGACGCGCAGGCGATCTTCGGCGACGACAACGTGGTCGTCGGTGGCGACGGCGTGGCGGCCGGCGACGACGTGAAGGGCGTGGAGGTCGACAACAGCGACACCACGGTCACCGTCTCCGACTCGGGCAACAGCTACGACGTCTCCGGCGACGGCAACTCCGTCGGCCACGACAACACGACCGACAACTCGGACAACTCGGTCGACAACTCCGACAACTCGGTCGACGACTCCGACAACTCCGTCGACAACTCGGTCGACATCGACCACTCGTTCAACGGCAACGACCTGTCCGACAACTCCGGCCAGGACAACTCGGACCACTCGGTCACCGGCTCGTTCAACGGCAACGACCTGTCCCAGGACAACGACGGGATCGACGACTCCGGCAACGGCTCGTTCAACGGCAACGACCTGTCGGACAACTCGGACAACTCCGTCGACAACTCGGACAACTCGATCGACGACTCGTTCGACGACAACGACCTGTCCCAGGACAACGACGGGATCGACGACTCCCTCAACGGCAACGACCTGTCCCAGGACAACGACGGCAACGGCTCGTTCAACGGCAACGACCTGTCCGACGACGACGGGGTCGACGTCGACGACTCGCTGAACGGCAACGACCTCTCGGACGACGACGGGGTCGACGTCGACGACTCGCTGAACGGCAACGACCTGTCCGACGACGACCTGGTCGACGACACCCAGGTGGTCGTCGTCGAGCCGGCCGACCACGGCGCCCACTGATCCCTCCCGACAGCGCCCGGCCCCGGTGCTCAGCGCACCGGGGCCGGGCTGCTCCCTGTCCGCAACCGGCCCCGGGTGGTATCACCGGGGCTCCGGAGGAGGTGGCCGTGGTCACACCAGAGCAGCTCGTCGACCGGGCGCTGGCGCTCACCGAGGAGTGCGAGCGCCCCGACCTGCAGCGACGACTGGCGCAGGCACGGGGGCGGCACGCCTCCCCGGGGGTGCGCGTCCTGGTCCTGGGGGAACCGAAGCAGGGCAAGAGCTCGCTGGTCAACGCGCTGACCGGGGTGCCGGTCTGCCCCGTCGCCGACGACGTCGCCACCGTCGTCCCCACGGTCGTGCGCAACGGCGACGCCCCGCGGGCCACGCTGGTGCGGGCGGTGGGGCCTGACCCCGCGCCCGGCACCGACGTCGCCACCGAGCGGGTGCCCGTCCCGGTCGAGACGGTCGCCGCCCAGGTCACCGGGCCCGGCGCCGAGCGGATCCTGCAGGCCGAGGTCGAGCTGCCCCGGCGGCTGCTCGCGGGCGGGCTCGAGCTGGTCGACACCGCCGGCGTCGGCGGCCTCGGGGTGGTGGCGCACGCGCTGACCACCCTCGACCTGCTGCCCACCGCCGACGCCGTCGTGTTCGTCTCCGACGCCAGCCAGGAGTTCACCGCGCCGGAGATGGCCCTGCTCGAGCAGGCGACCGCGCTGTGCCCGACCGTCGTCTGCGTCCTGACCAAGACCGACGCCTGCCCCGACTGGCGCCGGATCGCCGACATCGACCGCGGCCACCTCGCCGCCCGCGGGCTGGACGCGCCGCTGTTGGCCGTCTCCTCGACCCTGGCCCTGCTCGCGGTGCAGCACCGGGACCGCGAGTTGCACGAGGAGTCGGGCATCGCCGCGCTGGTGACCCACCTGCAGGACGAGGTGGCCGGCCGCGCCGCCGCCCTGGCCCGCCGCTCCCTCGTGCACGACCTCTCCGCGGTGACCGGGCACCTGTCCCTCGCCGTCCGGACCGAGCTGCGCGGCCTGGAGGACCCGGCCTCGCGCGAGGCGCTGGTGGCCGAGCTCGAGGAGGCCCGCACCGCCGTCGACGAGCAGCGGCGGCGCTCCTCGCGGTGGCAGCAGGTCCTGAACGACGGCGTCACCGACCTCCTGGCCGACATCGACCACGACCTGCGGGACCGCTCGCGGGTCGTCGTCCGGGAGGCCGAGGAGGTCATCGCCGCCCGCGACCCCGGCCCGGCCTGGCCGGAGATCACCGCCTGGCTGGACCAGCGGATCGCCGCCGCGGTGGCCGACAGCTACGTGTGGGCCGAGCAGCGGTCCCGGTGGCTGGCCGAGCAGGTGGTCGAGCAGGTCACCCGCGACGGCGGCGGCACCGTGCCGGCGCTGGAGGTCGGCGCCGCCGGCGACGCGCTGGACGCCCTCGTCGACGTCCCGGTCGTCGACGACGGCTCCATGACCCTGCGCGAGCGGACGCTGATCGGCCTGCGCGGCTCCTACACCGGCGTGCTCATGACCGGCCTGGTCACCAGCCTCGCCGGGCTGGCCATCATCAACCCGATCTCCCTGGCCGCCGGCGTGGTGCTGGGCCGCAAGGCCTACAACGACGACGCCAGGCAGCGGCGGCAGCGGCGCGAGTCCGAGGCGCGGACCGTGGTGCGCCGGCACCTGGACGAGGTGGTGTTCCAGGTCGGCAAGCACCTCAAGGACCGGCTGCGCACCGTGCAGCGGACGCTGCGCGACCTGGTCACCGACACCACCGACGAGACCGCCCGGACCCTCGCCGACGCGGTCAGGGCGGCGCAGCGGTCGACCAAGGAGGCGACCGCGGAGCACGACACCCGCATCCGGGTGCTGCGCGCCCGCCTCGACCGGCTCGAGCGGCTGACCGCCGAGGTCGCCCGCCTCGACCGCACCCCGGTGCCCACACCGTGACGGCGCCGGCCGGCCTCGACGACGTCCGGGCGCTCCTGGACGACGCCCAGGACCGCTGGCGGGACGTGCCCGACGCCGCCGCCCGGCTGGCCGCCGCCCGCCGCCGCCTCGACGAGCCGCTGCGCGTGGCGCTGGTCGGGCGGGTCAAGGCGGGCAAGTCCACGCTGCTCAACGCGCTCGTCGGCGCCCGGGTCGCGCCGACCGACGCCGGCGAGTGCACGCGGGTGGTGACGGAGTACCGGCACGGCGCGGTGCCCCGGGTGGTGCTGCGCGGCACCGACGGCGCGGTGCGCGACCTGCCGGTGCGGCGGGCCGGCGGTAGGCTCCGGCTGGACCTGGCCGGCACCGCGCCGGAGGACGTCGCCACGCTCGTCGTCGACTGGCCCTCCCCCGACCTGTCGGCCGCCACGCTCGTCGACACCCCGGGCACCGGGTCGCTGTCGGCGGGCACCAGCGACCGCACGCACGCCTTCCTCGGGACCGAGGCGGGCCTGGCCGGCGCCGACGCGGTCGTCCACCTCACCCGCCAGCCCCAGCCCGACGACGTCGCCGTGCTCGCCGCCTTCCAGGCCGCCACCGGCGCCGGCGGCAGCCTGACGACGACGATCACCGTGCTGTCCCGGGCCGACGAGGTCGGCGCCGGACGGATCGACGCGCTGCAGGCGGCGGCGGCGGTGGCCCGCCGGATGTCCGCGGACCCGGCGCTGCGGGCGGTCAGCTCGGCGGTGGTGCCGGTGGCCGGCCAGCTCGCGCTCGCCGGCCGCACGCTCCGGCACGGGGACCTGGTGGCGCTGCGCTCGCTGGCCGCCGCAGACCCGGCCGCGGTCAGCGGGATGCTCCTGACCGCCGACCGCTTCTCCCGGCCCGAGACGCCGGTGCCGCTGTCGGCGGAGGTCCGCGCGGGGCTGCTCGACCGGCTGGGGCTGTTCGGCATCCGGCTGTCGGTCGCGCTCGTGCGGGCCGGCATCGGCGACGCCGAGGCGCTGGCCGGCGAGCTCCTGCGCCGCAGCGGCCTCGCCGAGCTGCAGCGGCTGCTGGACGTGCACTTCACCTCGCGCGGCGGGCCGGTGCGGGCCGCCGCCGCCCTGCGGCTGGTGGAGTCCCTGCTCGACGAGCACCCGGTGGCCGGCGCCGACGCCGTGCGCGCGGAGGTCGAGCGGATCCGGCTGGCCGGCGACGACCTCGCGGAGCTGGCGCTGCTCGCCCGGCTCCGGGGGCCCGACGGGCTCCTGCCGGCGGAGCTGCTGGCGGAGGGGGAGCGGCTGCTCGGCGCCGCGGGCACCACCCCCGCCGCGCGGCTCGGGCTGCCCGCGGACACCCCGCCCGCCGCGCTGCGCACCGTGGCCCTGGCGGCGATGCGCCGCTGGCGGGAGGCCGCGGACGACCCTCTCGCCGACCGCGCGGTCGCCGACGCCGCGGACGTCGTCGTCCGGTCCTGCGAGGCGGTGCTGGCCGCCCTCGACGCGGCGGCCGGCTCAGGAGGCGCGGAACCAGGCGCGGGCCGGGCGGGTGAGCAGCGGGACCGGGACCAGGAGGAACAGCCCGGCCGCGACGAGCAGCGCGACGCGGTCGAGGTCGGCGTCCCCGGCGGCGGTGCCCTGCGCCGTGTCGAGGACCAGCAGGGTCGGTAGCAGCGCCGCCAGCAGCAGCCAGCGGGCCCAGGACCGGCGGCGCAGCACGAGCGCCGTCCCGACGCCCACGACGGCGGTCACCAGCCCGACGGCGCCCACCACCGTCGCGATCGTGGCCGCGACGGCGCCGGACAGCTCCTCGGCCGTGGCGGCTGGGTCGCCGGCGGCCGCCGTCGCGGTCAGCCGGGCGTCGAGGGCCGCGCGGTCGAGGAGCATCGCCACCACGCCGGCGAGCGCGGCCAGCGCCGCGCCCCAGCACAGCAGGCCGGAGACGCGCACGGCCCGCGGTCGCGGGGGCACGGCCGGGGTGAGGGGCAGCGCGACGGAGCTGGTGACCGGGGGGCGCGGGGGGAGCGGGCGGTCCTGGTGTGCCCCGCTGCGCCGCCGGGGGAGCGGCCGTTCCCCCGGGACCGCCTCCGCCGCCGTCCGTGCTCCGTCCACGGTGTGCCCCTCCCCGTCGCGTGGGGGGAGGGTGTCACCGCGCGGCAGCGCCGCCGGGTCCCGCGCCGGCCGGCCGGGGCGGACCCCACCGTGTCGGTACGCGCGGCGACCCCTGGGCAGCGCTGCGTGAGGTCACTCGCCGCGGAACCGGGGCGGGCGCTTGGCGAGGAAGGCCTCGACGGCCTCGGCGTGGTCGGCGGTGCCGCCGAGCTCGGTCTGCAGCCGCGCCTCCAGCGCCAGCGTGGCCTCCAGCGAGTCGGTGGCCGCGCCCGCCAGCACCGTCTTCACCGCCCGGTAGGCCGCCGTCGGCCCCGAGGCCAGCCGCTCGGCCAGCGCCCGGGCCTCGTCCAGCACCCGGTCGGCCTCGACGACCCGGTGCACCAGGCCCCACTGCAGCGCCGTCTCGGCCGGGAAGGCGTCGGGGAGCAGCAGCAGCTCGGTGGCGCGGGCGAGGCCCACGCTGTGCACCAGCCGCGCGGCTAGGGCCGAGTCGCTGGACAGCCCGATGCCGGTGAACGCCGTCGTGAACTTCGCGCCCGCCGCGGCCACCCGCAGGTCGCCGGCCATCGCGATCCCGAGGCCCGCGCCGGCGCAGGCGCCGTTGATCCCGACGACGACCGGCACCCGCAGCGCGGCCAGCGCCAGGACCAGCGGGTTGTACTCGTCCTCGACGACCGACAGCGACGTCCCGGCGTCCCCGCGCAGCGACTCGACGTGCTCGGCGAGGTCCTGCCCCACGCAGAACGCCCGGCCGGTGCCCGTCAGCAGCACCGCCCGCACCGACCCGTCGTCGGCGATCCCCCGCACCACCTCGAGCAGCTCTCGCCGCATCACCCGGGAGAGCCCCGGTCGCTGCAGGGTGACGGTCGCGACGCCGCCGGCGTCCTCGCGGGTCACGGTCGCGGTGGCGGTCGTCTCTGACATGCCGGTCACCCTGCCACGCCCCCCGGCCCCGGTCAGCCGGATGGCGGCGGTCGCGCACCGGGGACGCCACCGGTGACCCGCGCGACACCGGTGCCGGGGACGCGCCGGTGTGCGTGGGACGTTGGGAGACGAGCAGACGTCGTTCCCCGAGGGAGAGATGAGCGAGCCAACCGCCGCCCGGCCGGCCCCCCTGCAGCGACCGACCGGACTCTCCCGCCGCCAGCTGCTGGGCGCGTTCGGCGCCGGCACGGCCGGCGTGCTGGCCGCCGGCACCGCAGGCGGGGTCGTCGGCCGGGCCACCGCCGGCGACGCGCCGACCCCGACCGGCCCGTCGCCGGCGGACGCGGTGCCCTTCCACGGCGAGCACCAGGCCGGGATCGTCACGCCCGCCCAGGACCGGCTGCACTTCGTCGCCCTCGACGTCACCACCGACAGCCGCGACGACCTCGTCGCGCTGCTGCAGGACTGGACCGAGGCCGCGCGGCGGATGACCGCGGGCCGGGACGCCGGGCCGGTGGGCGCCGTCGACGGCGAGCGGTACGCGCCGCCGGACGACACCGGCGAGGCGATCGGCCTCCCGCCGTCCGGGCTGACGATCACGGTCGGCTTCGGGCCCACCCTGTTCACCACCGCCGACGGCCGCGACCGCTTCGGCCTGGCCGCCCGCCGCCCCGCACCGCTGGTCGAGCTGCCGTCGTTCCCCGGCGACCAGATCGACCCGGCGATCAGCGGCGGCGACCTGTGCATCCAGGCCTGCGCCAACGACCCGCAGGTCGCCGTGCACGCGGTCCGCAACCTGGTCCGCACCGGCGCCGGCGTGGTCAGCGTGCGCTGGTCGCAGCTGGGCTTCGGCCGGACGTCGTCGACCAGCACCGGCCAGGCCACCCCGCGCAACCTGTTCGGGTTCAAGGACGGCACCGCCAACCTCAAGGCCGAGAACGGCAGCACGCTCGACCGGTTCGTCTGGGTCGGCGACGACGACGCGGACTGGCTGCGCGGCGGCTCCTACCTGGTCACCCGGCGGATCCGGATGCTCGTCGAGCCGTGGGACAGCTCCTCGCTCGACGAGCAGCAGCGCACCATCGGCCGGACCAAGGGCAGCGGGGCGCCGCTCGGCCAGCGCGCGGAGTTCGACCCGGTCGACTTCTCGAAGCAGGTCGACGGCGAGTTCGCGATCCCGGAGACCAGCCACGTCTTCCTCGCCCACCCGACCAACTCGGGGACGGCGATCCTGCGGCGCGGCTACAGCTTCGTCGACGGCTCCGACGGCCTGGGCCGGTTCGACGCCGGGCTGTTCTTCATCGCCTTCCAGCGGAACCCGGAGACCGGGTTCGTGCAGGTGCAGCGCAACCTGCGCCTGGACGCGATGAACGAGTACGTCCGGCACACCTCCTCGGCGGTGTTCGCCTGCCCGCCCGGCGTCCGCGACGACGCCGACTGGTGGGGACGGGCCCTCTTCCGGACTCCCTGACCCGGCCGTTCCCCGGCGTGTCGCCGGGGTGTCGCCGTGTCGATGCCGAGCCGTGACGCACGGGACTCCCCGGACGGGTGGGACTGCTGGGAGGATGTGTGGTCTCGGAAGGACCGGGCACCTCCTCCGACGAGGACCGGTGCGCCGGGGTGGACGGCGTCGGCAGCAGGGCCGGCAGGGATGGGAGAGGTCCCGTGGTGGAACCGGGTCGCCGGATGCTCGGCGACCGCTACGAACTCTCGCAGCTCATCGCCGCCGGGGGCATGGGCCAGGTGTGGCG
The DNA here is from genome assembly GCF_054050475.1 of Geodermatophilus sp. SYSU D00525. Taxonomy (NCBI): domain Bacteria; kingdom Bacillati; phylum Actinomycetota; class Actinomycetes; order Geodermatophilales; family Geodermatophilaceae; genus Geodermatophilus; species Geodermatophilus sp. SYSU D00525. The sequence goes on along the minus strand of NZ_JBJGZK010000005.1, from coordinate 64,847 downwards.
CGGCACCGACGTGCTGCTGCACCGCCCGGTCGCGGTCAAGGTCCTGCGCAGCGAGTACACCGGCGACCCGACCTTCCTCGCCCGCTTCCGCGCCGAGGCCCAGCACGCCGCCGCGCTGAACCACCCGAACATCGCCGCGGTCTACGACTACGGCGAGACCACGGCCCGGGACGTGGCCGGGGACACCGGCGAGACGCTCGCCTACCTGGTCATGGAGCTGGTCGAGGGCCAGCCGCTGTCGGCGCTGCTGCGCCGCGAGGGCCGGCTGGACACCTCCACCACCCTGTCGGTGCTCGGGCAGACCGCCGCCGCGCTGTCCGAGGCCCACCGCGCCGGGCTGGTGCACCGCGACGTCAAGCCCGGCAACATCCTCGTCCGCGCCGACGGCAGCGTGAAGATCACCGACTTCGGCATCGCCTGGTCGGCCGGCAGCGTCCCGCTCACCCAGACCGGCCAGGTCATCGGCACGCCGCAGTACCTGTCGCCGGAGCAGGCCGAGGGGCACCTGGCGACCCCGGCCAGCGACGTCTACGCCCTCGGTCTGGTCGGCTACGAGTGCCTCACCGGGCACCCCGCCTTCGACGGCGACAACGCGGTCACCATCGCGCTCAAGCAGCTGCGCTCGGACCCCGAACCGCTGCCCGACACCCTGCCCCGCGACGTCCGCACCCTCATCCGCCGCGCCCTGGCCAAGGACCCGGCCGCCCGCATGCCCGACGGCGCGGCGTTCGTCGCGGCGGTCGAGGACGCCCGCGCCGGACGGCTGCCGGCCCTCGACCCGGTCCCGGCCGCAGCGCCGGCCGCAGGGGCGGTCGCCGCCGCCCCGGCCCCCGCCGCGGTCGCCGCCGACGCCGGCCCGCCCACCCAGGCCGCGCCCGGCCCGGCCGGGGCGCTCCCCGGCCCGCACGGGGCCCGGCGCAACAGCCCCCCGCCGCCGCCCCGCCGCCGGGCCGCGGCGGTCCTGGTGCCGCTGCTGGCGCTGCTGCTCGGTGCCGGGCTCGCCGGCGTCCTCTTCACCGCCCTCGTCGACCCCGGCTCCCCGACCGTCGTGGCCGCACAGACCCGTGAGAACGAGGACGGCGTCGTGCTCGAGGCCGGCGACTACGTGGGCCGGCCGATCGACGACGTCGCCACCCAGCTGTCCGCGCTGGGCCTGAGCGTGGAGCGGCGCGAGCAGGTCACCGGGTCCGCGGTCCCCGGCCGGGTGCTCGCCGTCTCGCCCGAGGGCGTGCGGCTCGAGCCCGGCGACGACGTCGTCGTCACCTTCGCCGTGGCGCCGACCGGCGGCCGCAGCCGCGGCTCCGGGTCGCCGGCGACGGGGCAGGCGGCGACGGGGCAGGCGGGCGACGGCGGTGTGTCGGCCGTGACCGGCGACAGCACGCCCGCCCCGGTGGTCGATCCGGTCCCGCCGGCGACGGACCCGGCCCCGGGGACGACGGTGCCGGAGCCGACCGACGCCGCGACGCCGACCCCCACCACCGCGCCGGGCTCGTCGACGACCGGCTCGTCGACGAGCGACGGGACCAGCACGACCAGCTCGTCGTCCACGGCCCCCACCGGCACGAGCACGAGCACCTCGACGTCACCCTCGCCGGTGACCAGCACCGCTGCCACGTCGAGCGCCACCGGCTCTGCTGCGGGACCATCTGCCGGTCCCACCTGATACGGAACCGAGGAGGTGCGATGGACGGGAGCCCCGTGCGTCGCGTCGTCGCCGGCCGCTACGAGCTGCTCGGCCTCCTCGCCACCGGCGGCATGGGACAGGTCTGGCGCGGCCGCGACGCCCTGCTGGACCGGCCGGTCGCGGTCAAGCTGCTGCGCAGCGAGTACGTCGAGGACGAGGACGTCCGCACCCGGTTCCGCACCGAGGCGCGCCTGGCCGGCCGGCTGCTGCACCGCAACATCGCCGCGCTGTACGACTACGGCGAGGTGGTGACCGGGGACGGCGAGGTCTGCGCCCACCTGGTCATGGAGCTCGTCGACGGCGAGCCGCTGTCGACGCTGCTCGCCCGCGAGAGGCGGCTGCCCGCGGAGCGGGTGCTGGACCTGGTCGGGCAGACCGCCGCCGCCCTGGCCGCCGCGCACGCCGCCGGTGTGGTGCACCGCGACGTCAAGCCGGGCAACGTGCTGGTCGGCGCCGACGGCGTCGTCCGGATCACCGACTTCGGCATCGCCTGGTCGGCGGGCAGCGCCCCGCTGACGCGCACCGGCCAGGTGGTCGGCACCGCCCACTACCTCTCGCCCGAGCAGGCGGCCGGCGGCAAGGCCGGGCCCGCCAGCGACGTCTACGCGCTCGGGATGGTCGCCTACGAGTGCCTGGCCGGGCGGCGCGCCTTCGACGGCGAGCACCCGGTGCAGATCGCCCTGCGGCAGATCCGCGACGAGCCCGACCCGCTGCCCTCGGACGTGCCGGCTCCGCTGCGGGAGCTGGTGGCGCGGATGCTCGCCAAGGACCCCGCCGGCCGGCTCGCCGACGGCGCGGCGGTGTGCCGGGCGGTGGAGACCCTGCGCGCCGGCCGCCCGCTCCCGCCGGCGCCACCCCCGGTGACCGCGCCGCTGCCTCCCGCCGTCCCCGCCCCGCCCGCGCCCGCCTCCACCCCCGCGCCGCGCCGCCGGGCCGGCCGGGTCCTGACCGGGCTGGCGACCCTCGCGGTCGGTGCCGCCCTCGGGGTCGGCGTGCTGGAGATGGCCGCGCCGGGGACCTCACCCGTGCCGGCGGCCGAGGCGGGGTCCCCGGCGGACGCGGGCACCGACGTGCGGCGGGCGGACCTGGTCGGCCGGTCCGCCGACGAGGTGGAGGAGCAGCTGGTCGCGGCCGGGCTGCGGGTGCGCCGGGTGGTGGTGGAGACCGCGGACGCGGCGCCGGGCGTCGTCACCGGGGTGACCCCGGTCGGGCGGCTGGAGCCGGGGGAGACGGTCGCGCTGACGGTGGCCGCGGCGGTGACGGCACCCTCGCCCCCGCCGTCGTCCCCACCCCCGTCCCCGTGGCCCTCCGTGCCGTCCTGGGCGGTGGACCGGGCCCCGGTCACGGAGGTGGCCGGGTCGCAGGCGCCCGCCGCGCCCGAGCCGGACCCCGTCCCGGTGCCGCTGCCGACGGTCGAGGACCCGGGGGACGACGGGGACGACGGTGGCCCCGGCAACGGCGCGGCGGACGACGACGCCGAGGCGGACGGGGACGCCGAGGCGGACGACGCCGCGGCCGACGGGAACGGGAACGGCGAGGAGAACGGGAACGCCGGCGGCAACGGGCGCGGCAACGGCCGGGGCCGCGTCCGCTGAACCGCCGGCGTCCGGTCAGCGACGGCGGCCGGGCACCAGCCAGGCGGCGAGGGCCACGGCCCCCAGCGCGGCGGTGAGCAGGAAGCCGCGGTCGGTGTCGGCGTGGGGGAGGACGACGAGCACCCAGAAGACCGCCAGCCCGGCGGCCCCGCCGAGGGCCAGCCGCTCGGCCGTGAGGGGGCGCAGCCGCAGCGCCGGCACCAGCCGCGACAGCGCGGCCACGCCGCCGAGCAGCGCGCAGACGGTGGCGAACGCCGCCCACGCCGGGACCTGGCCCCACAGCGGCGGCCCGTCCAGGCGCAGCGCGAGCCCGAGCTCGAGCAGCACGAGGCCGAGGCCGGCCAGGCCGGCGCCGACCAGCGCGGCCCGGTCGCGGGGCCGGCGCGGCGCTCGGGGGCGCGCCGGCTTCTCCGGCCGGGGGGCCGGGGCGTCCTGCGGGAGGGCGGCCGTCGGCGGCGGCACGGGCGGGGCGCCGAGCAGGGAGTCCAGCGGGCCGGTGGGCTGCGGCCCGGTCGACTGGTGGCCGGCCGGCTGGTGGTGGAGCGGCGCGTGGTGGGCGGGCTCGTGGTGCACCGGTGCGTGGTGCACCGGTGCGTGGTGCACCGGCTGGTGGTGGAGCGGCGCGTGGTGCGCCGGCTGGTGGTGCACGGGTTCCGGCGTCGCCGCGGGGTGGGGCGTGGTCACGGGGTACGCGGGCGCCGGCAGGACCGGCGGCGGCGCGGCGGGCGCGCCCGGGTGTCCGGCGAGACCCGCGGCCGTCGCGCCCTCCCCGGTGGTGGGGATCTGCTGGGTGCGCGGGCCGGCCGGCGGGGGCGAGGTGGTCACGGTGCTCTCTCCTCCTGGAACGCGGGCGACCGGTCCCGCACGGGGTGGGACCGGTCCTCCCCGCACGCTAGCGGCGGTCCGCCCCCGGCCCGGGGAGGTGCCCCGGCGGGTCCGGCGCTCCACCGGGAACCCGGCGGGGAGGACGACGTCCTCCTAGGGTCGGGCGGGTGGGTACGCGCGCGGGCATCGTCGTCACCGGGACCGAGGTCCTGACCGGCCGGGTCGCCGACCGCAACGGGCCGTGGCTCGCCGAGCAGCTGCGGCAGGCCGGCGTCGACGTGGGCTCGGTCCTCGTCGTGGGCGACCGGCCCGACGACGTGCGCGGCGCGCTGGCCTGGTTCGCCTCCTCCGGCGTCGGGCTCGTGGTCACCACCGGGGGCCTCGGGCCCACCGCCGACGACCTCACCGCCGCCGTCGTGGGGGAGGTGCAGGGCCGGCCGCTGGACGTCGACCCGGAGCTGGAGCAACGCGTCGGCGCCGTCGTGGAGCGGCTGATGGCGCGCCGCGGCTGGCGGTCGGACCCGGAGGCGACCGCGGCCGGCGTCCGCAAGCAGGCGATGGTGCCCGCCGGCGCCACGGTCCTGGAGCCGGTGGGGACGGCGCCGGGCCTCGTCGTCCCGCCCGCCGACGGCCGCGTCGGGCCGGTCGTCGTCGTCCTGCCCGGGCCGCCGTCGGAGCTGCAGGGGATGTGGCCGGCGGCGCTGGCGGCCGCGCCGGTGCGGGAGGTGATGGCCGGGGCGGGGGAACTGCGCCAGGAGACGATCCGGCTCTGGGGGACGCTGGAGGCGCAGCTGGCCGCCACCCTGCGGGAGCACGAGCACGAGCTCGGCGGGCTGGAGGTCACCACCTGCCTGCGCGAGGGCGAGCTGGAGATCGTCACGCGCTTCGCGCCCGAGGCGCAGCCGGCCTACGACCGGCTGGCCGCCGTGCTGACCGAGACGTTCGCCGCGACGGTGTTCTCGACCGGGCCCACCCTCGACGAGCTGGTGGCCGGCGCGCTCGCCGACCGGGGACTGACGATCGCCACCGCCGAGTCCTGCACCGGTGGCCTGCTGGTGGCCCGGCTCATCGAGCGGGCCGGGTCCTCGGCGTACGTGCTCGGCGGGATCACCTCGTACGCGAACTCGGCCAAGGAACGGCTGGTCGGGGTGCCGGGGGAGGTGCTGGCCGAGTACGGCGCGGTGAGCCCGCAGGTGGCGCTGGCGCTGGCCGAGGGGGCGCGGGCGCGGTTCGGCGCCGACGTCGGCGTCGGGGTCACCGGCGTCGCCGGGCCCGGCGGCGGGACGCCGGACAAGCCCGTGGGCACCGTGCACCTGTGCGCCGTCGGGCCGATGGGTCAGCAGGCGCGGTCGGTGCGGCTGCCCGGCTCGCGGACGGCGGTGCGCGAGCGCTCCGTCGTCCTGGCGATGCACATGCTGCGGCAGCTGCTGCTCGGCGGCCCGCCGGCGTGAGGGCGCCGCCGTCCGCGGTGCGTGGCGCGGGCCCGCCGCGGGCAGGGAGGGCGGCATGACGACCGTGACCCTGCACGCCACCGGCCCGGTGCCGCCCGCGGAGGCGTGGGAGCGCTACGCCCGGCCCGCGCGGTGGCCGCAGTGGGCACCGCAGATCACCGGCGTCGAGGTGCCGGGGCCCCGGCTGGCCGCCGGGCTGAGCGGGCGCGTGCGCGGGCCGGTGGGGGTGACGCTGCCGTTCGTCGTCGAGTCGGTGGACGAGGCGGCGCGGCAGTGGGCGTGGACGGTGAGCGCCGGCCCGGTGCGGCTGCACCTGCTGCACTGGGTCGCCGACGGTCCCGACGGCGGCAGCACCACCGGCCTGCGGATCACCGGCCCGGCGCCGGTCGTGGTCGGCTACGCGCCGCTGGCGCAGCTCGCGATCGGCCGGCTGGTCCGCCCGCTCGACCGGGAGGTCGTCGAACAGTCCCTCTGACCTGCGGGAACTGTCGTACCCCGGCCGTGGCGTGCGGGGTGTGCAGGAGGTCGCGGAGCACCGGTCGCCGGTCGAGCAGGCGTTGCTCGACGCGGTGATCGAGCTGCCCGCGCCGTTCACGGCCACGGCGGGGTGACCGACTGCGCCAGCCTGTGCTGCCTGTGCCGCAGCCACCGCGTGAAGACCTTCGCCCGCGGCTGGCGGTTCCCCATGAACCCCGACGGGACCCTGACCGTCACCGCGCCGTCGGGGATCACCAGGACCACCCGACCCCTGGGCCTGCAACCACCCCCGGCCGAGTCGGACCCACCACCGGCCGGCACCGGACCGCCGCCACCGGCCGGCCCGGCTGACGACCCGCCGCCCTCCTGACCGCCGCCGTTCCACGTGGAACGGCGGGCGGGAGGGGTGTGACCGCGGTGACAGTTCCGTCGTACGGTGCGCGGCGTGGGTGCGACGCACGAGGTCCTGAACCAGGCCCCGCCGCTGGTCGGGTACGACCCGGTCGCCGGGGACGCGGCGCTGCGGGAGGCCTGTCTCCGGCACGCCGACGAGGCGACGCTCGCCTCGCTGGCGGAGCTCGGTGCGCTGGCCGGCAGCGAGCAGGCCCGCGAGTGGGGCCGGCTGGCCGACGAGAACCGCCCGGTGCTGCGCACCCACGACCGGTACGGCCACCGGGTCGACGAGGTGGAGTTCCACCCGGCCTGGCACGAGCTCATGCGGACGGCGGTCGAGCACGGGCTGGCCGGCGCGCCGTGGGCCGCGGCCGACGCCGGCTACCGGCACGCCCACGTGCGCCGCGCCGTCGGCTACCTCGGCTGGACGCAGGTCGAGGCCGGTCACGGCTGCCCGGTGACCATGACCTACGCCGCCGTGCCGGCGCTGCGGGCGGCACCCGACCTCGCCGCGCGCTACGAGCCCGGCCTCACCGCGACCGGCTACCGCTCCGGCCTGACCGACCCCCTCGCCAAGCCGGGCCTGGTCGCGGGCATGGGCATGACCGAGAAGCAGGGCGGCTCCGACGTCCGGGCCAACACGACGCGCGCGGTCGAGAACGCCGACGGGAGCCACGCGCTCACCGGGCACAAGTGGTTCACCAGCGCGCCGATGAGCGACCTGTTCCTGGTGCTGGCCCAGCTCGACGAGGGCGTCTCCTGCTTCCTCGTCCCGCGGGTGCTCCCGGACGGCAGCCGCAACGTCTTCCGCCTGCAGCGCCTCAAGGACAAGCTCGGCGACCGCGCCAACGCCTCCAGCGAGGTCGAGTTCGACGGCACCACCGGCTGGCTCGTCGGCGCCCCCGGCCGCGGCGTCCCGACGATCATCGAGATGGTCAACACCACCCGGCTGGACTGCGTGATCGGCTCGGCCGCGACGGTGCGGGCGGCGCTCACCCAGGCGATCCACCACGCCCGGCACCGCTCCGCCTTCGGCGCGCTGCTGGCCGACCAGCCGCTCATGCAGAACGTGCTGGCCGATCTCGCCGTCGAGAGCGAGGCCGCCACCGCGCTCGCGATCCGGCTGGCCGCCGCGGTCGACGCCGGCGAGACGGCGTTCCTGCGGCTGGCCGGTGCCGCCGCCAAGTTCCTCGTCTGCAAGCGGGCGCCGGCCGTCGTCGGCGAGGCGCTCGAGGTGCTCGGCGGCAACGGCTACGTCGAGGAGTCGGGCATGCCGCGGCTCTACCGGCAGGCGCCGCTCAACAGCATCTGGGAGGGCTCCGGCAACGTCATCGCGCTCGACGTGCTGCGCGCTCTCGGCCGCAGCAGCGAGTCGCTGGCCGCCGTCACCGACGAGATCGAGCTCGCCCGCGGCGCCGACGCCCGCTTCGACGACGCCGTCAAGCGCCTGGCCGCCGAGCTCGGCGACCCGGACGCGCTGCCCCTGCGGGCCCGCCGCGTGGCCGGCCTGCTCGCGCAGTGCCTGCAGGGCTCGTTGCTGCTGCGGTACGCCCCGCCCGAGGTCGCCGACGCGTTCTGCGCCACCCGCCTCGGCGGGGACTGGGGGTCGGTGCTGGGCACGCTGCCGTCCGCGGTGCCCGCCGCGCGCCTCGTGGAACGGTCGGCCGTTGGCCCTGCCTGACGGTGCGCCGCTCCACTACCCTCGGACAGGCGTCGCACACGGACCGACTTCCCATCCCGTCCCGGTCCGGTACCGGTGACCCGCGCGACGGGTCCCGGCGTGCGGCAGGGGGAGAGAGAACGCGTGCACCCATCCGACCGTGCGGGCGCGGCGGCACCGCCGAACCTGCTGGCCAGCGTCCCCGACGCGGTCTGCCACCTCGACCGGGAGTGGCGCTTCACCTGGCTCAACGCCGCCCTGGAGGACCTGCTCGGGCGGTCGGCGGACACCCTGCTCGGGCAGACGGTCCTCGACTGCATCCCCGACCTCCGCGACACCGAGTTCGTGGCCGAGCTCGCCGGTGCCCTCGACGACGGCCACCCCCGCGTCTTCGAGTACCTGCACAAGCCGCGCGACCGCTGGTTCGAGGTCCGCGCCTCCGGCGACAGCACCGGCCTGGTCGTGTTCATCCGCGACGTCGACTCGCGGCACCGCGCGCACGCCGCCCAGGCGCACGCCCTCCGGCAGACCACCGCCGTCCTCGACGCCTACCCCAACCCGACCGTGCTGGTCGACCGCGCCGGCCGGGTCCGCTCCGTCAACCGCAGCTGGGCGGATGCCGCCGGCCTGGTGCGCGCGGGGGGCTGGGAGCCCGCCGGGGTGGGCGACGACTACCTCGCGCGGATCGGTCAGGGCCTGAGCCCGGACGACCTGGCCCGCATCGCCGGCGGGCTCGCCGAGCTGCGGGCCGCGCCGTCCGGGGGACCGACGCGCACCTTCTCCTGCGAGTACTCCATCGAGTCCGCCAGCGGCCCCACCTGGTGGCGCATGCAGGCGGCGCGGGTGGAGGAGGACGGCCAGCTCGTCGCCACCCACATCGACATCACCGAGCGGGTCCGCGACCAGGAGCGGCTGGCCTGGCAGGCCACCCACGACGACCTCACCGGGCTGGCCAACCGCGCGCGGCTGCTCGAGCTCGTCGGCGAGGCGCTCGCGGACGACCGCAGCCGCACCGCGGTGCTCTTCCTCGACATCGACGGCTTCAAGACCATCAACGACTCGCTCGGCTCCGAGGTCGGCGACGAGCTGCTGCGCCAGGTCGGCGCCCGGCTGGTCGCCCAGATCCGTCCCGGCGACGCCGTCGGCCGGCTGGGCGGCGACCAGTTCGTCGTCCTGGCCCGCTCCTGCGACACCCCGGAGGCGGCGTCGCTGGCGTTCCGGCTGCAGCGCTCCTTCGCCCGCCCGTTCGTCGCCCTGGGGGTGTCGGTACCGGTCTCGGCGAGCATCGGGGTCGCCGTCGCCCAGCCCGGGCTGCGGCACGCCCACCAGCTGCTCAGCGACGCCGACGCCGCGAGCTACGCGGCGAAGGCCGCCGGCCGCGACCGCGTCCACCTGTTCTCCCCGGGCCTGCGCGACGCCGCCCGCTGGCGGATGGACGTCGCCACCCGGCTGCGCGACGGCGCGCTGGACCAGTTCGTCGTCCACTACCAGCCCGTGGTGCGGCTGGACACCGGCGAGGTCGAGGGCGTCGAGGCGCTGCTGCGCTGGCAGCACCCCGAGCGCGGCCTGCTCTCGCCCGACGCCTTCCTCTCCGTGGCCGAGGAGACCGGCCAGCTCATCCCGATCACGCGGTGGCTGCTGCACGAGACCACCCGCCAGGCCGCCGAGTGGGCCGAGCAGGGCCTGTCGCTGCGGATGGCGGTCAACATCAGCGCCCGGCACTTCTCCGCCGAGACGCTGGTCCGCGACGTCCGGACGGCGCTGCACGAGTCGGGCCTGGCGCCCGAGCAGCTGATGCTCGAGCTGACCGAGACCTCCGTCGCCGAGGACCCCACCCGCGCCGAGGACCAGCTCGCCGTCCTGCGCGGCTTCGGCGTGCGGGTGGCGATCGACGACTTCGGCACCGGCTGGTCCTCGCTGGCCCAGCTCATGGCGCTGCCCATCGGGACGCTGAAGATCGACCGCTCGCTGATCAACGCCGCCGAGCGGCTGGCCTCCGGCGGCACCGGCGCGGTGCTCGGGGCGATCGTCGAGCTCGCGCACACCCTGGGCATCCGGTCGGTGGCCGAGGGCGTGGAGACCGCCGAGCACCTGCGGATGGTCCGCGAGGCCGGCTGCGACTCCGCGCAGGGCTACCTGCTGGCCCACCCCATGAGCGCCGAGGACGTCGCGCGCTGGGCGGACCGGGTGCGGGCCGGCGGCGGCGACTCCTGCGCGCTGGCCCTCGCCGGCCGGCTGCGCTGAGGGGGCTGCCCTGAGCGGACGGCGGGGAGTGGACCGGCGGTGACGGGTCCCGTCCGCCGGCGCGCCGTCCGCCGGGCGACCGCACCGGCCGGCCCGCCACCCGTCGTCGCACCGCCCGCCGTCGCACCGCCCGTCGTCGCACCGCCCGCCGTCCCGCCCGTCGTCGTCCCCCCGCTGCCGGACACCCCGGACGGCCCCGGCACGGGTGCGGGGGCGACCGGGCAGACTGCCCCCGTGACCGCGACCAGCGAAGAGACGCCCCTCGCCGAGCCCCGCGCCGACGGCGGCCGGGGGCGGCCCGCGCTGGACCTGCTCATCTGGGACGCGCCGAACATCGACATGACCCTGTCGACGGTCATCGGCGCCCGCCCCACCGCCGCGTCCCGGCCGCGCTTCGACGCGATCGCCGCCTGGTTCGTCGAGGGCGCCGGCGACGCCGCCGCCCCGGACGCGCCCGAGGTCGAGGCCTGCGTCTTCGCCAACATCCCGCCGGTCGTCGGCTCGCTGCAGCGCTGGGTGGAGGCGCTGCGCGGCTTCGGCTACGCCGTCTTCGCCCGGCCCAAGAGCCAGCCCGACGACGACATCGACCAGGCGATGCTCGACCACATCGAGGTCCGCGCGCACAGCCACCGGCTGCGGCGGCTGGTCGTGTTCTCCGGCGACGGGCGCAACTTCGCCGAGCCGCTCGAGGAGCTCGCGCGCACCGGCACCCAGGTCGTCGTCGTGGCCTTCAGCGAGGTCGCGGGCTACGCCATCGGCTCGAACCTGCTGGAGTTCATCGACATCGAGGACGTCCCGGGCGCCTTCGCCGCGCCGCTGGACCGCGTCCGGCTCGACGCGCTGCCGCCGGACGGCGCGTGGCTGCGGCCCACCCGCAGCCTGCGGGACTTCGTCTCGAACTGGACCGCCCGCCGCGGCAGCTGACGCGCGCCGTGTCCCCCGGCCCCGTCCAGGGAAGGGAGGGGCCATGGCGGTCTGCGAGGTCTGCGGCAACGACTACGACATGAGCTTCGAGGTGGTGGCCCAGGGGGCCCGGCACACCTTCGACAGCTTCGAGTGCGCCATCCACCGCATGGCGCCGATCTGCGAGCACTGCGGCGTCAAGGTGGTGGGCCACGGCGTCGTCGTGGAGGGGCACTTCTACTGCTGCGCGCACTGCGCCCGCGCCGAGCACGACGGCGCGGCGGTGGCCGACTCGGCCTGAGCCGGGTCAGTCCCGGGGGACCTCCGGCGCGCGCGGCTCGGGGACCTGGCTGCCGAACCCCTCGAGCGGCTCCAGGCCCGAGGGCAGCCGCGCCCACACGTGCTTGCGGCCGGGGCGCTTCTCCCAGCCGTAGTCGACCGACAGCTGGGCGACCAGGTGCAGGCCCATCCCGCCGAGGGACGGGTCGCGGTCGACGGCGGGCACCGGCGGCCGGTCGGGCGCCTCGTCGCTGAGGTCGAGCAGCCAGCCGGCGGGGCTGGCCACCACCAGCGCGCGGACGTCGCCGCCGCCGTGCCGCAGGGCGTTGGACGCGAGCTCCTCGAACACCAGCAGCAGCCCGTCGCGGGCGTCCTCGGTCGACGACGTGCTCACCGACGGGTGGGCGATGCGGGCCCGCAGGTCCGCGCGGACGCGGGAGACGACGTGCATGGCCTCCAGCTGCCAGTGCCAGACGTCGCCGGCCACGGAGGGCACCGGAGTGCACGGCCACGCCTCCTGGCCCATGTCCCACCCCTCGCGTCTGCTCCGCCCGACCGGCGTCCATCCTGACCGAAAGCGCCCTGGCCCGCAGCGGCGGCCCCGCGCGCCCCCCGCACGGGGGGGTGATCACCCGGCTCCCCGGCAGCCGCCGGTGCGGGCAGGATGGGCGTCGTGGAGGAGCTCTGGCGCGCGCTGAGCCGGCTGCCGCTGGCCGACCGGGCGCTGGAGGACGTGCTCGACGAGATCACCCGGATCGCCGCCGACCACGTCCCCGGCGCCGAGTCGACGTCGATCACCCTCGTCCGCGGGGACACGGCCACCACCGCCGCCCACCACGGCGACATGGCGCTGGCCGCGGACGAGCTGCAGTACGAGCGGGGCTACGGCCCCTGCCTGGACGCCGGCCGCGGCGGGGTCGTGCTGCGCATCGACGACACGCACACCGAGACCCGGTGGCCGGACTACGTCCCGCGGGTGGTGGAGGTGGGCGTCCGCAGCTCGCTGTCGATGCCGCTGCCCTACCAGGGCACCACGATCGGCGCGCTCAACACCTACTCCTCGCGGCCCGCCGCGTTCACCTCCGACGGGTCGGCCGACGCGGCCCGGGAGGTCGCGGAGGCGGTCGCGGTCGCCGTCGCCAACGCCGACGCGCACGCCCAGCTCGGCGAGCACGCCCGCAACATGGAGCTGGCGATGCAGTCCCGCGCGGTCATCGAGCAGGCCAAGGGCGTACTGATGGCGCAGCGGCACGTCGACGCCGACGCCGCCTTCGAGCTGCTGCGCGAGGCGTCCCAGCGCTACAACCGCAAGCTGCGCGACATCGCCACCGGCATCGTGTCGTCCACGCAGGACCCGCGCTGAGCCGGCTCGGCGCACCCGCCCGGCTCAGCCCACCCGCGTCGCGAGGTCGGCCAGCCGGCTGACCAGGAACTCCACGGCGGCCGGGCTGTCCACGGTCTCGGCGACGTCGACCGCGGTGGGGGAGGACGACACCGCCCGGCGGTCGACCAGCGTCTGGCCGCGGGCGGGCCCCGTCGTCGTGTCGACGACGACGTCGCGGCGGACGGTGCCCAGCGTGCCCGGCACGATCGCCTCGGTGAGCGCCAGCGCGTCGTGCACCACCACGCCGGTCACGCCGTAGGAGGTGCGGGCGTGGTCCAGGTACTGCTGCAGGATCGCCGCCGCCGTCTTCCCGACCGGCCCCGCCGCGGCGAACCGGGCGACGCCGTCCTCGTCGAGGACCGTGGGCAGCGTGACGTCGAGGCCGACGAGCACGGTGGGCACCGTCGAGCCGAGCACCCGCGCCGCGGCCTCCGGGTCGGACCACACGTTGAACTCCGCGGCGGCGGTGACGTTGCCGCCGCGGCCGGCCGAGCCGCCCATGAGCACCAGCCGGTCGATCCGCTCCGCCGCCTCGGGGTAGGTGGCCAGCAGCAGCGCGACGTTGGTCCACGGCCCGATCGCGGCCACCGTCACCGGCTCCTCCGACGCCAGGAGCAGCTCGGCGAGCGCGACGACGGCCGGGCGCGGGTCGACGGCGGCCGGGGACGGCGGCAGCTCGACGCCGCCGAGGCCCGTGGCGCCGTGGACGTGCCCGGCGCGCTCGGGCTGGGGGAACACCAGCGAGTCCGCGGCGCCGGCGGCCACGGGGACGTCGGAGCGGCCGGCCAGGTGCAGCACCCGCAGCGCGTTCTCGGTGGTCTGCGCGAGGTCCACGTTGCCGTGCGTGGTGGTGACCAGGCGGAGGTCGACCTCGGGGCTGGCCAGCGCGAGCAGGATGGCCAGCGCGTCGTCGATGCCGGGGTCGGTGTCGATCACCAGGGGCCGCGGTGGGGGAGGAGCCACCCGGCCATCCTCGCAACCGGGCCCGCGTGCGCTCGCGCCGCGGTCAGCTCCCCACCCGGCGCCGCGGCAGCGCGGTCACCAGGTACAGCACCACCGCGACGGCGAGCAGGACGCCGGCGAACGCCCAGGTGCGCGCCTCCTGGCGCCACAGCAGCACCAGGCACGAGGCGATGCCGAGCACCGGCACCACCACCGGCACCCGGAAGTGCGGGGCGTCGACCCGGTCGCGGCGCAGCACCAGCACCGCGGTGTTGGTGCTGGTGAAGACGAACAGCAGCAGGAGCACGACCGTGTTGGCCAGCGTGGCCAGGTCCCCGGCCAGGCTCAGCCCCATGGCCACCAGCGTGGTGACGGCGATGGCCACCCACGGTGTCCGGCGGCGCGGCAGCACCCGGCCGAGGACCGCCGGCAGCAGGCGCTGCTCGGCCAGCCCGTAGGCCATCCGGCTGGCCATGATCATCGTGAGCAGCGCGCCGTTGGCGACGGCGACCAGCGCGATGACGCTGAACAGCTCGTCGGGGATGCCGGCGTCGGCGGCGCGGACCACCTCCAGCAGCGGCCCGGTGGAGCCGGCCAGCTCCTCGGGCGGGAGGACGACCGCGGCGGCCAGCCCGACCAGCACGTAGACGACGCCCGCGGTGAGCAGCGCGCCGAACAGCGCCCGCGGGTAGACCCGCCGCACGTCGCGGACCTCCTCGGCGACGTTGGCCGACGTCTCGAACCCGACGAACGAGTAGTAGGCCAGCAGCGCCGCCGAGAGCACCGCCGTCCCCGCGGACACCCCGGGCGGGAACTCCACGACCCGGCCCGGGTCGCCGTCGCCCCGCCCGAGGACCACCGCGCCCAGGACGACGACGAGCACCAGGCCGGAGGTCTCCACCAGCGTCATGACCAGGTTGGCGCGCAGCGACTCGCGGATGCCGCGGGCGTTGAGCAGTGCCACGGCCAGCAGGAACACCAGGGCGGCCGGCGCGGCGGGCACGTCGAGGAAGACGGTCAGGTAGTCGCCGGCGAAGGCCAGCGCCAGGCCCGCGGCGCTGGTGACGCCGGCGGCGAGCATGCAGGAGCCGACGAGGAAGGCGACCACCGGCGAGCGGAACGCCCGCTCCGCGAACACCGCCGAGCCGCCGGCGCGCGGGTACTTCGTGACCAGCTCGGCGTAGGACCCCGCGGTGAGCAGCGCCAGCAGCAGCGCGACCAGCAGCGGCACCCAGATCGCCCCGCCGACCTCCGCGGACACCTCGCCGACCAGCGCGTAGACGCCGGCGCCCAGGACGTCGCCGAGGACGAACAGGTAGAGCAGCGGTCCGGTGACGGCGCGGCGCAGCCTGGTGTCCGGCCCGTCCGTGCTGCCCGGGGTCCGGTCCGGTGCCGCCGTCGCGGGCTGCTCGCTCACCGGTCGAGTCTCGGCAGGCTCGTATGCCCCGGCAACCGGACCGCACCGTTCCGGGACACGGGGACGGGACGCGGGGGACGGGACGCCGGGACACGCCCCGACACGCCGGGCGCGCCGGGGCGTGTCCCGGCGTGACCGGAGGCCCCGCGGGGGCCTCCCACGCTCGCGGGCCGTCGACGGGTCGACAAGTGATCGTCGGCAGCGCCGGGTGACCGACGCGCTGGTCAGGGCGCCACAACGGTTGCGTCACGGGGTCTCCAGGACGTGCCCCGATCGGCCGTTCGCGAGGCCCGCCGTCCCTACCGTTCTCCCTGT
This sequence comes from Geodermatophilus sp. SYSU D00525, assembly GCF_054050475.1. NCBI lineage: Bacteria > Bacillati > Actinomycetota > Actinomycetes > Geodermatophilales > Geodermatophilaceae > Geodermatophilus > Geodermatophilus sp. SYSU D00525. The sequence goes on along the minus strand of NZ_JBJGZK010000005.1, from coordinate 49,278 downwards.
CCGCAGCACCTTCCCCGGCTGTGGACCAGACCCCCAGGAGGACGGCATGGCGATCGACCGGGCACCCGCCCCGTCGTCGGCGACCCTGCCGGACGACCTGTCGCTGGCCGGCCTGTTCGGCCTGCTCGACCGGGCGCACGAGCTGCCGCGGCGGCCTCGCCCGCGCCGCGCGGTGGCGACCCGCTCGCCGGGTGCCCCCCGCGCGCTGCGCCCGCTGCCGGTGGCCCGCCCGGTGCCCGTGCCGCGGCCGCGCCCCGTCCCGCCGGCGGCGGCCCCGGCCGCTGCGGCCGCTGCGGCCCCTGCGGCCCCGGCCGCCGCGGCCCCGGCCGCCGCGGCCCCGGCTCCCGCCCCTGCGGCCGGCCCGCGCTGGCGCGCGCGGCTGCGGGCCTCGGTCCGGCGGCTGGCGCTGTGGGGTGCGGGCCCCGACGGCGCCCACGCCGCCTGGCCGACCGCGCCCGTCGTCGTGCCGCCGGCCGGTCCCGGCCTGGTCCGGCGGCTGGCGCTGTGGGGTGCCGGCCCCGACGGCGCACACCTGGCCTGGGGCCGGCCCCGCCCGGCCGTCCCGGCCGTCCCGCCGCCCCCTCCGGCCCCTGACGGGCCCGTGGTGCTCACCGAGCTGCCGAGCACCCCCACGATCCGGCCCGCGGCGTCTTCCCCCGCCGCGGCGTCGCTCCCGGCCGGCTCCGGCCGGCCGGTCCCGTCCCGTCCCGCCGTCCCCCGCTCCGCGGGCCCGGCGCTGGCCCCGGCCGGCTGGCCGGCGCGGCCCGCCACCCGGCGGCCGACGGCGCGGGCGCCCGACCCGCCGTGCACCGCCGGTGCGGTGCGCACCCGGGGCGACCCGGGCGGGCACCCGGCGCGGGGTTCGCCCCGGCCACCTCCACCGGCTCCCGGCTGATCCGCAGCGCGCCCCTCCCCGGGGACGCGCGTCCGCCCCTCGTCGACGTGCTCGACGGGCCCGGCCGCCCCCTTCCCCCCGCGGGTGGCCGGACCGCCGGCCCGCTCCCCGAGCAGATCCACCCTCCGGCCGACCACGGCCGCCCCTGGCCCTCCTCCGCGGCACCCGCCGCCGGGCAGACCCCTCCGCACGACGATCCGGCCTCGACCCCCGCCGACTCACCCCCCGGGTGCAGCGCGCGGACCCTCCAGGGAGGCCCGGACCGCACCGCGGAGCGGCGCCCGGCAGCGGGAGTCCCCCGCCGCCCGACAGACGCTCCCGCACGACGATCCGGCCTCGACCCCCCGCCGACTCACCCCCCGGGTGCAGCGCGCGGACCCTCCAGGGAGGCCCGGACGAGCGCGGCGCGGCCTGTCCGGCGACGGCCGCCGCGGCCGGAGGACCGGGTCCCGCCGGTGCCCGGCGGGGGACGACCCGTCCCGTCGTCCCCCCGGGTCTCTGACCGAGCGCGACCCGGCCAGGCAGGCGCCCGGCCCGCCGGAGGAGGTGGACGCCCCCGGGATCCGGCCACGGTCACCGGCCCGGCGCCGCGAGGAGGACGGCGGACGCGGCCCCCGCTCGGGGCGCGCCGCGACGAGACGACACGACGGGCGCTCCCGGGCGGCCGGACCGGCACCGCCGCCGGCCCGCGCCGCCGGGAGCGCCCGTCCCGCGTCCGGCTCCGGTCCTGACGAGTTGCGTATCCCCTCCGTGCACGGTTCGTTCCCCTCGGTGGAGCCGCCGCCCGGCGGTCCACGGACACCCGAGGGGACGAGGGATGCACGCACGCACCAAGGCGGTGCTCGCCGGGGCCGCCGCCCTGCTCACCGTCGGCCTGGTCGCACCGGCACCGGCCGGCGCCGTCACCGGCGGCATCGAGGACCGCACCAACGTCTACGGGAACGTGGGCCTGCTGGTCTTCTACGACGCGACCGGCCGCTACCGCTGCTCCGGGACGCTGGTCAGCCCGACCGTGGTCCTCACCGCGGCGCACTGCACGGCGGGCACCGTGGGCGACACGATCGTCACCTTCGAGCCGGTGGTCGACGAGGAGGCACCCTCCGACCTGCCGACCGCCGGTGTCCCGGCCGAGGGCTTCGGCTCCGGGGAGACCCTCCCCGACGGCTGGTACCCGGGTACGGCGCACACCCACCCGGGCTACTCGGACTTCACCGACACGGACAACTGGAACGACGTCGGCGTCGTCGTCCTCGACGCGCCGGTCACCGGCATCGCGCCGGCCCGGCTCGCCGCGCCGAACGAGCTGGACCAGTACGCCCAGCCGCGGCTGAACCGCACGACGTTCACCGCCGTCGGCTACGGCACCGAGGTCCGGCAGGCCGACGGCGGCCCGCAGAAGCCGACCCCGCAGAGCTTCCCGATCCTGCGCCGCTACACCGACGTCGTCGGCCAGAAGTTGACCCCGCAGATCCTGCAGGTCAACGGCAACGAGCACGACAACCGCGGCGGCGGAGGCACCTGCTTCGGCGACTCCGGCGGCCCGAGCTTCAACCCGGAGACCGGGCACGTCGTCACGGTGACCAGCTACGGCTACACGTCCAACTGCCGGTACATCGACGGCCTGCAGCGGGTGGACGTCCCCGTCGTCCAGGACTGGCTGGAGACGTTCGAGGTCTACCCCGCCGGCGCCTGACGCACTGCTACCGGAGCCCCGGTCCGCGACGCGGACCGGGGCTCCCGCGCGTCGGGACGCGGTGTCGACTCGCGCACACCGGTTGTCGTTCCGGGCCCGGGCATGGGAGAAAGGACGGCGGACCACCGCTCCCGCACCGAATGGACCCCCGCCTCCCGTGACCGTCCCCGAGCAGCGTCCGGGGTCGACGGGAGCGGTCGCCCGCCCGCTGTCGGTGCTGCCCGACGACCTCGAGGTCGCCCGGCTGCGCTTCGAGCTGGCGATCGACGCCGCCGGCATCGGCAGCTTCGACTGGGACCTCGAGTCCGGCCGGCTCGCCTGGGACGACCAGCTCCTGGCCATCTTCGGGCTGGAGGCCGACGGGTTCGGCGAGACGATCGGGGCCTTCGCCGACCGCCTGCACCCCGACGACCGGGACCGCACCCTCGCCGCCCTGCAGGAGGCGATCGACACCGTCGGCGCCTACGACGCCGAGTTCCGCATCGTGCTGCCCTCCGGTGAGACCCGGTGGGTGCAGGGCCGCGGCCGCGCGCTGGCCGACGACCGCGGCCGGGCGGTGCGGCTGCTCGGCGCCGGCATCGACACCACGGGCCTGCACGAGGGCGACGCCCGGGTGGCCCGGATCCTCGAGACGATGCGGTCGGCGTTCTTCGCCCTCGACCGCGAGTGGCGCTTCACCTACGTCAACGCCGAGGCCGAGCGGGTGCTGCGCCGCGGCCGCGACGAGCTGGTCGGCGGGGACCTGTGGGAGCTGTTCCCCGCCGCCGTCGGCAGCGACTTCGAGGTCAACTACCGGGCGGCCATGGAGCGCGGCGAGGAGCGGGTCTTCGAGGCGTACTACCCGCCCCCGCTGGACGCCTGGTACGAGGTCCGCGCGTGGCCCGGTCCCGACGGGCTGTCGGTCTACTTCCTCGAGGTCACCGAGCGCCGCGCCGCCGAGCAGCGGGCCCGGGACAGCGCCGCCCGGCTGTCGCTGGTCGCCGAGGTCAGCGCGCTCATGTCCGCGTCGCTGGGCTCCGGCGGCGCCGAGGAGCCGGCGCTGCAGCGGGTCGCCGAGGCCGTCGTCCCCGTGCTCGGCGACTGGGTGATCCTCACGCTGTCCGCCGGTGAGGACGGCCGGATGCGCGACGTCGCGAGCTGGCACCGCGACCCGGCGATGCGGGCGGCCGCGGCGGCCTACGCCGACCTGCGGCTGGCGTCGGTCCCCGCCGACGCGCCCGTGCTGCGGGCGCTGCAGTCCGGCCGGCTGCTCACCGTCGACGACGTCCCGGCGGCCATCCGCCCGACGCTCCCGGACCAGGTCCGCGAGGTCTTCGACGCCCTCGCCCCGCGGACGGCGGTGACCCTGCCGCTGCTGGCCCGCGGGCGCACGCTCGGCGCCCTGAGCGTCTACCGCGGCGCCGACCGGCCGGCCGCCAACGCCGAGGAGGTCGCCGCCGCCCGCGAGGTCGCCGACCGCGTCGCCCTGGCGCTGGACAACGCCCGGCTGTTCGACCAGCAGCGGCGGCTGGCCGAGGCGCTGCAGCGCAGCATGCTCACCGCGCCGCCCCAGCCCGACCACGCCGAGATCGTCGTCCGCTACCAGCCGGCGGTGGAGGTCGCCCAGGTCGGCGGCGACTGGTACGACGCGTTCCTCCAGCCCGACGGCGCCACCGTGCTGGTCATCGGCGACGTCGTCGGCCACGACACCGAGGCCGCGGCGAGCATGGGCCAGCTGCGCGGCATGCTGCGCGGCATCGCCTACCGCGGCGACGTCCCGCCCGACGCCGTCCTGGCCGAGCTCGACGCCGCCGTCGACGCGCTCGGCATGCGCACGATGGCCACCGCGGTGGTCGCCCGCGTCGAGCAGACGCCGGAGCAGCGCGCCGCCGGGACGACGACCCTGCGCTGGTCCAACGCCGGGCACCCACCGCCGCTGCTGCTCACCCCCGACGGCGAGGTGCACACGCTGGGCACCGAGCGCGGCCAGCTCATGCTCGGCGTCGACCCCGGCGCCCGGCGCAGCTCGGCCGCGGTGGAGGTCCCCCGCGGCTCGACGCTGCTGCTCTACACCGACGGGCTGGTCGAGGGCCGCGACCTGCTGCTCGACGACGGGATCGGCCTGCTGGGGACCGCCCTGGCCCGCCTCGCCGACCTCCCGCTGGAGCGGCTCGGCGACGCGCTCCTCGCCCGGCTGCGCCCCGAGGGCCTCCAGGACGACGTCGCCCTGGTCGCCATGCGCCTCCACCCCCAGGACTGACGGAGGACCTCCCGGCAGGAGGCCGTTCCGTCACCTCACCCGGGAGGGAGCACCGCCCAGACGGTCTTGGAGCCGTCGTCCGCGTACCAGCCGTGCGCCGTGGACAGCTCGGCGATGAGGTACAGCCCCAGGCCGCCCTCGGAGGGGTCGCGGTCGACCGCCGGGGTGGGCGGGGTGCCGGCGGCGCCGTCGGACACCGCGACCAGGAAGGCGTCCCCGGTGTGGCGCACCACCGCCTCGACCGCGCCGCCGCCGTGGCGCAGCGCGTTGGAGGCCATCTCGTCGAGCACGAGGACCAGCCGGTCGCGCACGTCGGGCGAGTCGGGCGCGACGTGCGACCGCCGCAGCTCCTCGCGCACCCGGGGCAGCTCGGCGACGTCGGACAGCTCCCAGGACAGGCCGTCCCAGGCGGGCGGAGGTGACGCCGACGGCCAGCCAGGATCGGCCGTTCCGCGTCTCACCCGGGGCGCTCCTCGTGTCGGCGTCCCGTCGTGGACGCGAAGTCGAACACCTGCGTATGGCTCGCGGACCGGTTCCGTAAACCCGGCTGCGACCAGCGTCACAGGTGCGGAGTGCGGAACGGGACCGCGACGTCGTCGACACGGCTGCGGAACACGGGGCCGGGAGTCTCCCCAGGGTCCCGACGACCCGGCCGAGGAGCACCCGATGGCCCTCCCCTCCCTGCGGGCGCGCACCGCCGCGCCCGCCGCGCAGGACCCCACCGATCCCGATGGCCTGCCACCGTGGAACGTCGCCGTCCCGCTGGGACTGCAGCACGTGCTGGCCATGTTCACCTCGAACCTGACCCCGGCGATCCTGCTGGCCGGCGTCATCGGCGCCACCACCGGCGAGGCCACCCTCCTGGTGCAGGCGGCGCTGCTGTGCGCCGGCCTCGCCACCCTGCTGCAGACCGTCGGCATCGGCCCGGTCGGCAGCCGGCTGCCGCTGATGATGGGCTCGGGCTTCGCGTTCATCGCCGTCGCGGTCCCGCTGGCCGAGGAGCACGGGCTGTCTGCCGTCCTCGGCGGCGTGCTGGTGACCGCGGCCGTCCAGGTGGCCATCGCGCTCGGCATCCACCGGGTGGCCGCGCTGTTCCCGCCGGTGGTGACCGGCACGATCATCCTGGTGATCGGCCTGGGACTGCTCCCCAGCGGCATCACCCTCGCCGCCGGCGGCGCGAACTCGCCGGACTTCGGCGCGCCGGTCAACCTGGGCATCGCGGCGCTGGTCCTCGTGCTCACGGTGGTGCTCAACCAGTTCTGCCGCGGGCTGCTGTGCACCGCGTCGGTGCTGATCGCCGTCGTCGTCGGCTACCTGGTGGCGATCCCGTTCGGCCTGCTCGACCTCTCTGGCGTGGGTGACCGGCCGCTGGTCGCGGTGCCGGTGCCGTTCGAGTTCGGCCTGTCGTTCCCGCTGGTGGCCGTGCTGTCGATGGCGGTCGTCGGCGTGGTCAACACGGTCGACTCCGTGGGAACGGTGCACGCGGTCACCGAGGGCGGCGCCGGGCGCCCGGCGACCCGGCGCGAGCTGCGGGGCGGCATCCTCGCCGAGGGCGGCAGCGCCGTGCTCGGCGGCGTCTTCGGCGCCCTGCCGACGACGATGTTCAGCCAGAACATCGGCCTGGTGGCACTGACGAAGCAGATGAGCCGGCACGTGGTGACCATCGGCGCCCTCGTGCTGGTCGGCCTCTCGCTGCTGCCGCAGGTCGCCGCGGTCCTCGCCGCCATCCCGCCCGCGGTGCTCGGCGGTGGCGTGCTCGTCCTCTTCGGCATGGTCTGCGCGATCGGCGTCCAGATGCTGGCCAAGGACGGCCTGGACACCCGCTCGCTGCTCATCGTCGCCCTGTCGCTCGCGCTCGGCCGTGGCATCGCCTCGGTGCCCGGCGCCCTGGACCGGGTCACCGGGCAGTGGGGCGCGCTGTTCGACTCGGGCATCGTCGTCGCGGCCGTCGTCGCCGTCGTGCTCGACCTCGTGCTCCCGGGCCGCCCGGGGGTGCGTCAGGCGGCGGCGAGCGCGGCGCAGTAGTCGGCGACGACGGCGGGGTCGCGCATCGCCGGCCCCATCACCGACACGCCGGACGCCCCGGCGGCGAGGCAGCCCGCCACGTCGCCGGGGCGCACCCCGCCCAGCGCCAGCACCGGCGGGTACCCGGGGACCAGCGCGGCGACGGAGGCGGCGATGCCGGCCGTGCCCAGCGCCGGGCCGTACCCGGGCTTGGAGTCGGTGGCCGCGAACGGGGAGAGCGTCACCCAGTCGCAGCCCTCGGCCGCCGCCCGCGCCAGCTCCGCCGCCGAGTGGCAGGAGCGGCCCAGCAGCGGCGGGCGGGCGGCGGGGACCGGGTCGGCGGCGGACAGGTGCACCGCCGTCCCCGCCGGCGCCCCGGCCGCGCCGCCCCACACGAGCAGCCCGCCCACCGGGTCGAGCACCGCCCGCAGCTCGCGGGCCAGCGCCGCCCGCTCGGCGAGCGGCAGGTCCTTGTCCCGCAGCAGCACCGCCCGGGCGCCGGCCGCGACCGCGTCCGCGACCACGTCGGCGAGCGGGCCGCGCGCCTGCGTCCGGTCGGTGACGACGAGCAGGCGGGGGACGGTCACAGGGCGGGCAGCCCCTCGAACGGCGTCGACGCCTCGGCGTGGAAGCGGCGCGGGATGCGGCCGGCGAGCCGCGCCAGCCGGCCGGCCTCCACCGCCCGCCGCATCGCCGACGCCATCCGCTCGGGGTCGCGGGCGCGGGTGACCGCGGTGGCCAGCAGCACCGCGTCGCAGCCCAGCTCCATGGCCAGCGCGGCGTCCGAGGCGGTGCCGATGCCGGCGTCGAGGACCAGCGGCACGTCGACGGCCTCCCGCAGCAGCGCGATCGCGTGCGGGTTGCGGATGCCCAGGCCGCTGCCGATCGGCGAGCCCAGCGGCATCACCGCGGCGCAGCCGGCGTCGGCCAGGCGGCGGCCGAGCACCGGGTCGTCGGTGGTGTAGGCGAGCACGGTGAAGCCCTCGGCGACCAGCTGCTCGGCGGCGTCGAGCAGCTCGACGGCGTCGGGGAGCAGGGTGACGTCGTCGCCGATGACCTCGAGCTTCACCCAGTCGGTGCCGAACGCCTCGCGGCCCAGCCGGGCGGTGCGCACCGCCTCCCGCGCGGTCATGCAGCCGGCGGTGTTGGGCAGCAGCCGGACGCCGGCGCGGTCGAGCACCTGCATCATCGAGCCGGCCGCCGACGCCTCGACCCGCCGCAGCGCCACGGTGACGAGCTCGGTGCCCGAGGCGCGGACCGCCGCCCCGAGCGCCTCGAGGCTGGGCACGCCGCCGGTGCCGAGCAGCAGCCGGGAGCCGAACGTCTCGCCGCCCAGCACGAGTGGGTCGGCAGCGCCGTCCCGGCCCCCGTGCAGGGGCCCGCCGCGAGCCTGCGAGTGGTGGGGGGCGAGGGGGTCCTTCACTCATCCTCCTGCGGTCGGGGCGAGCACCTCGACGGCGTCGCCGGGGGCCAGCCGGGTCGCCGCCCAGCTGCTGCGCGGGACGACGTCGCCGTTGCGGGCGACGGCCACCCGGTCGTGGCCCGGGGCGCGCTCGGCCACGAGGTCGGCCACGGTGGCGTCGTCGGCCAGGTCGGCCGGGGCGCCGTTGACGGTCAGCTGCACGGCGTTCTCCTCGGAGGTCCGATCCCGAAGCGGTCGGCGGTGAAGGGGGCGGCCACCGCGGGCAGGGCGCCGGTGGCCAGCAGCTCGGCGGTGGCCTCGGCGGTCACGGGGGTGAGCAGGACGCCGTTGCGGTGGTGGCCGGTGGCCAGCACCAGCCCGGGCAGCGACGACGGCCCGAGCAGCGGCGCGTTGTCCGGCGTCCCCGGCCGCCAGCGGGCCAGCGTCTCGGTGAGCTCCAGCTCCGAGACCTCCGGGACGACGTCGATCGCGTCGTGCAGCAGGTCGTGCACGCCGCCGGCGGTGACCCGGGCGTCGAAGCCGCGGTCCTCGCTGGTGGCGCCCACGACCAGCCGGTCGCCGGCGTAGGGGACGAGGTAGACGTGCCGGCCGCGGACCAGCGCCCGCACGGTGCCCTCGAGCAGCCCGGCCGCACCGGCCAGCCGCAGCACCTGGCCCTTGACCGGGCGCACCGGCAGCCCCGGGACGCCGGGCAGCCGCCCGCTGCGCGCCCCGAGCGCGAGCACCGTGGCGCCGGCTGCCAGCACCTCCCCGGACGCCAGCCGCAGGCCGGCCGCACGGCCGCCGTCGACGGCGACCTCCGCCACCCGGTCGCGCACCAGGGTCACTCCGGCCGACGCGGCGGCGGCCAGCAGCGCGGCGTGCACCGCCCGCCCGTCTACCGAGTGGTCGCCCTCGACCAGCAGGCCGCCGCGCACGCGGGTCGCCAGCGCCGGCTCGCGGCGGCGGGCCTCGCGCGGGGTGAGGCGCCGCGCGGCCAGGCCGAGCTCGCCCTGGAAGGCGTGCAGCGCGTCGAGCTCGCGGACGTCGTCCTCGTCGAACCCGACCACCAGCGTGCCGGCGGTGCGCAGCCCGACCGGCGCCCCGGCGGCCGCCTCGAGCTCCGCGGCGAACCCCGGCCAGCGGGCGAGGGAGTCCAGGCCCAGCCGCAGCAGCGGCTCCTCGCGGTAGCCGGCCTCGGTCACCGGCGCGAGCATCCCGGCCGCCGCCGCGGAGGCGCCGGTGCCCGGGGCCTCGTCGACGACGGTCACCGACAGCCCGCGGCGGGCGGCCCGCCAGGCCACCGCGAGCCCGACCAGGCCGCCTCCCGCGACGGCGACGTCGGTCACCGCCGGCGGCCGGCCAGGACGAGGGGCGCGGTGAGCACGACGGCCACGGCCAGCCCCACCAGCGACGCCGACCAGCCGTTGGCCGGGTCGATGCCGAGGTCGGCCTGGCGCGCGCCCCACCACGCCGTCCAGCCCGCCCCCGGGCCGGGGAAGTAGGTCGGCAGGGTCAGCTGGTAGGCCACGAACCCGGCGGCCCACGGCAGCAGGAACAGCGGCCGGGCGGGCGCGGTGTCGGAGGTGTCCCAGCGCCCGCGCGGGGTCAGCCAGTAGGCCACGATCAGCACCCCGGCCAGCGGCACGAACACCGCGCCGATGAGGAAGAGGAACGGCTCGTAGGCGGCGACGTCGAAGGTCAGCGCGAGCAGCGTCGCGACGGCGCCCACCGCCACGGCCAGCACCCGCCGGTCCAGCCGCGCGACGACGTTCTGCGCCGACACCGCCGTCGAGTAGAGGTTGGCGAAGGCCTCGTCCAGCTCGACGGCGACCAGCACGAGCACCGCGACGGCGCCCAGCGGGACGGCCAGCAGCGCGCCGATGACGTCGATGCCCGCGCTGCCGTAGGCGGCCAGCGCCAGCACGCCGAGGGTGAACATGACGACGGTGGCGGCGCCGTAGCCCACCGCCGACCCGACTCCGGCGGCGCGGGCACTGCGCGCGTGGCGGGTGTAGTCGGCGGCCAGCGGCAGCCAGGAGACCGGCAGCGCGATGACGATGTCGGCGGCGGTCCAGAACGACGTCGCCCCGCCGCCCTCCAGCGGCGGCAGCGGCTCGGCCAGGACCTGCACGAACAGGTAGGCGACAGCGGCCAGCGCGGCCCAGACGGCGTACCGGGAGAGCACCCGCACGACGCCGAGGGGGCGCAGCGCCATCGCGGTGGCCAGCACCCCGGCGGCGACGACGAACGGCCAGCGCGGCGCGTCCAGCACCCGGGCGGCGGCCTCGGCGATGACCACGATCTCGAACGTCGCCCACCCGACGCACTGCACGAGGTTGAACGCCGTGGGCAGCCAGGAGGTGCGCCGCCCGAGCAGCCCGCGCAGCAGCACCATCCCGGGCACGGCCTCCCGCGCCCCGGCCGCGGCCACCAGCCCGAGCAGCGCCGACCCGAGCACGGCGCCGACGACGACCGCGGTGAGCGTGACCGCCAGCGACCGCCCCGGCAGGACGACGAACACCGCCGCCACCGGCAGCAGCAGGCTCACGCCGAGGTTGGCCCACAGGCCGAGGTTGGCGCCCGGGCCCAGCGTCCGCGGCGGCGCCTGGTCGAGGGTCAGGGGTGCGTCGGGGGTGCGGACGTCATCCGCCGTGCTCATGGCTGCTCCCTACGCCGGCATTACCCGGTCAGGTTCCAGCGGTCGGCGGCACGCTCAGCCGCCCTCTCAGCCCGGTTGCCCCGAGCTCCCGCACATGGCGGCGCCACCATACGCACCCCGTAGGGTCGGGCGCCGTGCCGGTCGCCGACCTGCTCGCCCGCCACGCCGACGCCTGGGGCCGAGCCACCCGCCACCCGTTCCTCGACGCCGTCCGCGACGGCACGCTGCCGCCGGCCGCCTTCGACACCTGGCTGGTGCAGGACGCCTACTTCGTCGCCGACCTGCTGCGCTTCCAGGCGCGGCTGCTCGCCCGGGCGCCCCGCGCGGCGCAGGGGGTGCTCGCCGCCGGGTGCGTCGCGCTGGTCGCGGAGCTGGACTGGTTCGCGGAGCAGGCCGCCGCCCGCGGGCTGGACCTCGACGCGCCGCAGCTGCCGGCCACCATCGCCTACGGCGACCTGCTGTACCGGCTCGACGCCGCGGACCTGCCCAGCGCGCTGACCGCGCTGTGGACCATCGAGCGGACCTACCTCGACGCGTGGTCGGCCGCCCGGCCCGGCGCCGGCCCCTACCGGGAGTTCGTCGAGCACTGGACGGCGCCGGGCTTCGCCGGGTACGTGGCCGGGCTGGAGGCGGTGGCCGGCGGGGCGCCCGACTCCGTCTTCCTCGAGGTCGTCGCCGCGGAGACCGCGTTCTGGCAGATGGCGCTGGACGCGTGACCCTCGCGGCGGACCTCTGGGCGGGCAGCGCCGACCTCGCCGCCGTCGCGCGGGAGCACCCGTTCGTCACCGGGATCGCCGACGGCACGCTGCCGCGCGAGCGGTTCGCCGGCTACGTCGCCCAGGACGCCTTCTTCCTCGAGGCGTTCGCCCGTGCCTACGCGCTCGGGGTGGCGCACAGCCGCGACCGGGCGACGCTGGGGTCCTTCGCCGACCTGCTGGCCGGCGTCCGCGAGGAGCTGCGGCTGCACGACGGCTACGCCGCCCGGTGGGGCATCGACCTGGCCGCCGTCGAGCCCGCCCCGGCGACGCTCGCCTACACCGAGTTCCTGCTGGCCACGGCCGCGCTCGGCGACGTCGGGGAGGTCTGCGCGGCCATGACGCCGTGCATGCGGCTCTACGCGCACCTGGGCCGGACGCTGGTCCCAGGTGCAACAGGGCCGTACCGGGAGTGGGTCGACACCTACGCCGACCCGGGCTTCGAGGAGCTCGCCGCCACGCTCGAGGCGCTGCTGGACCGGCTGGCCGCCGACACCCCGGCCGTGCGCCGGGCCTACCGGCGGGCGATGGAGCTGGAGCTCGGCTTCTTCGACGCCGCCTGGCGGACCGGGGGTAGCGTCGGCGGGCAGTGACTCGGGGTGTCCGCCGTCCGGCGGGCTGAGAACACACCCGTCGAACCTGTCCAGGTCATGCTGGCGAAGGGATGTCACGGCGTGGATGCCGCTGCTCTGACCGCTGCCCGTCAGGCCCTGACGGGCGCCGCACCGCTGGTGCACTGCCTGACCAACACCGTCGTGCAGACGCTGACGGCGAACGCGCTGCTCGCCGTCGGCGCGGCCCCGGCGATGGTCGACGAGCCGCTGGAGGCCGAGGGCTTCGCGGCCGTGGCCTCGGCGGTGCTGGTGAACGTCGGCACCGTCCACCAGCGCACCGCCGAGGCGATGCGGCTGGCCGCCCGCTCGGCCGCGGCCGCCGGCACGCCGTGGGTGCTCGACCCGGTCGCCGTCGGCGCGCTGCCCTACCGCACCGAGCTCGCCACCCGGCTGCTGGAGTCGCGGCCGGCCGTCGTCCGCGGCAACGCCTCCGAGGTCATGGCGCTGGCCGGTGCCGGGTCCGGCGGCCGCGGCGTCGACTCCACGAACAAGGCCGACGACGCCCTCGACGCCGCCGTCGCGCTGGCCGGGCGCACCGGGGGAGTGGTGGCGGTCAGCGGCGAGGTCGACGTCGTCACCGACGGGACCCGCACCGTGCGGGTGGGCGGCGGCTCGGTCCTGCTCACCCGCACCACCGGTGCCGGCTGCGCGCTCGGCGCGGTGGTCGCTGCCTACGTCGCCGCCACCGGCGACCCGCTGACCGGCGCGGTCGCCGCGCACGCGCACGTGGCGCTCGCCGCCGAGGCCGCGGCCGCCGTCGCCGCCGGGCCGGGCACCTTCGCGCCGCTGTGGCTCGACGCGCTCGACGCGGTCGCCGACCTGTCCGCCGCCGAGGTGACGACGTGAGACCGGCGTTCGACCCGACGCTCTACCTGGTCACCGACACCGCGCTGGCCGGGCCGCGGGGCGTGCCCGACGTCGTGCGGGCGGCGGTGGCCGGCGGGGTGACCGCGGTGCAGGTCCGGGACAAGACGGCGTCCTGCCGGCAGCTGTACGCGCTGACGCTGTCGGTCAAGGAGGTCCTGGCCGGCACGGGCGTGGCGCTGTTCGTCAACGACGACGTCGACGTCGCGCTCATGGCCGGCGCCGACGGCGTGCACGTCGGGCAGGACGACACACCCGCCGCCGAGGTCCGCGCGCGGATCGGCCCCGACCGGCTGCTCGGGCTGTCGGCCGGGTCCGACGACGAGCTCGACGCCGCGCTGGCACTGCCGGCGGGCACCGTCGACGTCGTCGGCATCGGGCCGGTCTGGTCCACCCCCACCAAGCCCGACGCCGGCACCGGCCTCGGGCCCGAGGGCGTGGCGGCGCTCGCGGCCGAGGCCGCGGCCGGCGGGCTGCGGTCGGTGGCGATCGGCGGCATCGACGTCGAGCGGGCGCCGCTGGTCACCGGCGTGGACGGGATCTGCGTCGTCTCGGCGATCTGCGCCGCGCCCGACCCCACCGCCGCGGCCCGGGCCCTGCGGGCGGCCCGGTGACCGGGCGGGCGGGGGTGCCCGTGGCGCTCACCGTCGCCGGCAGCGACCCCAGCGGCGGCGCCGGCGTCCAGGCCGACCTCAAGACGTTCAGCGCGCTCGGCGTCTACGGCACCGCCGTCCTCACCGCGCTGACCGCGCAGAACACCCGCGGCGTCACCGGCGTGCACCCCGTGCCCGCGGCGTTCGTGGGCGAGCAGATCGCCACCCTGCTCGACGACGTGACCGTGCACGCGGCCAAGACCGGCATGCTCGGCACCGCCGACGTCGTCCGCGAGGTCGCCGCGGCGCTCGCCGGCCGCGCCGCCGGGCCGCTCGTCGTCGACCCGGTCATGGTCGCCACCAGCGGCGACCGGCTGGTCGACGACGACGCGATCGCCGCCGTCCGCAGCGAGCTGCTGCCGGTGGCCGAGCTGGTCACCCCGAACGTGCCCGAGGCGGCCGCGCTGCTGGACACCGCGCCCGCGACCTCGGTCGACGGGCTCGCCGCGCAGGCGGAGGCGCTGCTGGAGCTCGGCCCCGGCGCGGTGCTGGCCAAGGGCGGGCACCTCGGCGGGGCGGAGAGCGTGGACGTCCTGGCCACCGCCGACGGCGTCGTCGTCACCCGGCGGCCGCGGGTCGACACCACCGCCACCCACGGCACCGGCTGCACGCTGTCCTCGGCGATCGCTGCCCTGGTGGCCCGCGGCGTCGGCGGGCCGGGGCGGTGGGAGCCGGTGGTCGAGCAGGCCCGCGACCACCTGCAGCGGATGCTGGAGGCCGGGGCGTCGCTGGGCATCGGCTCCGGCCACGGCCCGGTGCACCACTTCGCCGGCGTCTGGCCCGCCTGACCCCTCCCGGGACCGCGGGGGTCACGGGGCGGCGGGCAGGAGCCGGTCGAGCAGGTCCCGGGGCAGCAGGCCGGCCGGGCCGAGGCGGCGGGCCGCCTCGACGAACTCCGGCGCGGTGGCCGCGAGACCGGCGAGCAGCCCGCGGGCCGCCTCCTCCCGCCCGGCCAGGGCGGCGACGACCGCCCGCCAGAGCACCTGGTCCGGCTCGGTCCCCGGGTCCTGCGGGCGCAGCTCCTCCAGCTGCCGGTCGGCGGTCAGCGGGTCCCCGTCGAGGGCGAGCTGGAAGGCCGCGACCACCCGCTGGTAGCGCAGCAGCCGGGCCACGAGCCGGTCCAGCTCGGTCACCGGGTCGGGGTGGTCGTCGACCCGCAGGTCGACGACCCGGTCGTGCCACGGGCGGCCGGTCGTCCGCACCCGCACCACCGTGACCGAGGCCGACCGCCGTCCCCGCAGGTCGCCGCCGGCGTCCTCGGCCGCGTGGAGGCTGTGCAGCAGCCGCTGCGCCAGCGACCCCGGGGTGCGCTCGAAGTCCTCGACCATCGCCTCCCACACCCGCGGCCCGGTGACCAGGTTGGCCAGCGCCGCGCAGTCGGACCCCACCAGGTGCCCCGCGGCGGCCACGCACGCGTCCCCGGTGTAGACGGCGACGTCCCCGGACACGTCCAGCAGGGCCACCTGCCGCCGCTCGGGGTGCGGGTCGACGCTCTGCAGCGCGGTGAGCGACTCCCGGGCGCTGAGGCCGCCGCGGAGCAGGTCCAGCCCGACCTCGCCGTACATGGGCTCGCCCATCGACTGCGTCGCGATCACGCCCTGGCCGGGGCGGGCGAAGGGCACGCTGCTGCCGACGGCGAGGGCCTGGGACTGGGTGGCCACGCCCATCTCGCCGGTGTCCCGGTCGCGGGCGACGATCGAGTAGGTCACCCCGCGTCGGCTACCCGCTGACGGGCCGGTGCAGCACCCCATCCCGGGATCGCGGCCCCGGAATCGCGTTGCGGCGGCGGCTAGAACGGACGGGTGGAGATCGTCGAGACCGGCCCGGACGACGCCCGGTTCGCCGCCTGGTGCGGGGTGTGGGCGGCGGCCCAGCGCGCCGACCGTCCCGGCGAGGCGCCGCGGCCGGCGAGCGACCACGTCGCGCTGGGGCGCCGGCTGACCACCCCGGGCGGTGCGCTGCGGGGCACCCACCGGGCGGCGGTCGCCGACGGCGCCGTCGTCGGTGCCCTGCGCCTGCTGCTGCCGGTGCGCGACAACACCGCGGTGGCGTACGTCGACGTCGCCGTGCACCCCGCCGCCCGCCGCCGCGGCGTCGGCACCGCGCTGCTCGGGGAGGGGGCGCGGCTGGCCGCGGCGGCCGGGCGCTCGTCGCTGGTGGCCGAGGTCGACGAGCCCGGGCCGGGCACGGCCGGCCGCGCCTTCGCGCAGGCGCACGGCTGGACCTGCGGCCTGCAGGAGACCCGCCGCGACCTGCTGCTGCCCGTGGACGAGGACCGGCTGGCGGCCCTGGAGGCCGAGGCGGCCGCCGCGAGCGCGGGCTACGAGGTGCTCACCTGGCGGGACCGGACGCCGGACGCGCTGCTCGGGGACCGGGCGCTGCTCGGCCGCCGGATGTCGACGGACGCGCCGAGCGGGGACGTGCCGGTCGGCGAGGAGGACTGGGACGCCGCCCGGGTCCGCGAGCAGGAGACCATCGTCCTGGACCGCGGCCGCACGGTGCTGTCGGCCGGCGCGCTGCGCGATGGCCGGCTGGTCGCCTTCACCGACCTGCACGTCCCCCTCGCGCAGCCGGAGCGGGCCAACCAGAGCGGCACCCTGGTGCTGCGGGAGCACCGCGGGCGCCGCCTCGGTGCCCGCGTCAAGATCGCCGTCCTGCGCGAGCTCGCCGCGACGCTGCCCGAGGTCCGGCGGATCAGCACGTACAACTCCGACGCCAACCGGCCGATGGTCGCGGTCAACGAGGCGCTCGGCTTCGTGCGCGCGGGCGGCCTGTCCACCTGGTCGACCCGCCTCCGCCCGTGACCGGGCCCGCTTGACGCGGTCCCGGCCTCCTCGGGACCGTGCCGCATGGCGACCGACCGCCCCCGCCCCGTCTTCAGCCGCTGCTACGACCGGGTCAGCCGGCGCCTCGAGGAGGCCGGCATGGCCGACCTCCGCCGCGAGCTGCTCGCCGGACTCGCCGGCGTGGTGGTCGAGGTCGGCTGCGGCAACGGGCTGAACTTCCGCCACTACCCGCCGGCGGTCACCCGCGTCGTCGCCGTCGAGCCCGAGCCGCGGCTGCGGGCCGCGGCCGGGCGGGAGGCGGAGTCCGCCCGCGTCCCCGTCGAGGTGCACGCCGGCACGGCCGACGCGCTGCCGCTGCCCGACGGCGCGGCCGACGCCGCCGTGCTGTGCCTGGTCCTGTGCAGCATCCGGGACCGGGCGCGGGCGCTGGGCGAGCTGCGCCGGGTGCTGGGCTCCGGCGGGGAACTGCGGTTCCTCGAGCACACCGTCGCCGGGGACCGGCGGCTGCGGCGGGTGCAGCGCCTGGTCGACGCCACCGTCTGGCCGCTGTTCGCGGGGGGCTGCCACACGGCCACCGACCAGGTCGCCGACATCGAGCGCGCGGGCTTCACCGTGCGGCGGGTGCGGCGCTTCGACTTCCCGCCCGCGCGCGTCCGCGTGCCGGCCAGCCCGCACGTGCTGGGCGTGGCGCTCGCCTGATCAGTCCCGGGGGCGCGGGCCGAACAGCCGGTCCAGCCGGTAGCCGACGACGGCGAGGGCGTCCGCCACGTCGCGCTGCTGCCCCAGCACGCTGCTGGCCAGGCCGTCGGTGAGCGCCAGCAGGCTGACGGCCTCGATGCGCGGGTCGACGTCGGCGGGGACCTCCCCGGCCTCGACGGCGCGGCCGAGGACGCCGGTGAGCCAGCGCTCCAGCGCGTCGGCGGCGTACCGGCCGTCGACCGCCTCGGCGGGGTCGGTGAGCCCGGCGGCGTGGTAGGCGGTCCAGGCGAGCTGGTCGGCGCGGGCGTCGTCGTCGGTGGGGAGGATCGCGCCGAGGACCACCTCGAACACCGTCCGCGGCGGCAGCCCGGTGCCGATCGCGTCCCGTTCGGTGCGCACGGCTCGCTCGCGCACGCGCCGGTCGAGCCGGGCGGCGAGCTCGGCGATGCCCGAGGACATGAGCGTCTTCTCGTCCGTGGAGTGGTACTGCACGACCCGCAGCGAGACGCCGGCCTCCGCGGCGACCTCGCGCATCGACACCGCCTGCAGCCCGCAGGTGCTGGCGATGCGCAGCAGGGCACGACTGTGTCCCTCACCGTCCGCCCGGGAGGCACCTGTGCCCGCCCGTGGTCCACCCCGGGACGGGCCACGAGCTCCCCCGCGCCCTGTGGCCGGTCCTCGCCGACGACGCCCGGGCCACCGCCGACCTCGCCGCCGCGCGTCGCGGGTGACCGGACCCGCTGGTTGACTCGGTGGATGGTCGCGCCCATCCCCGAGCCGGACCCGCCCCTCGACCCGACCGAGCCGGTCCCCGACGACCCGGGCGAGCTGCTCCCCGATGCGCCGGAACCCCTGCCGCCGGCGCCGGTCGAGCCGACGCCGGACGACCCCGGCGGCGACCCCGGCGGTGTCCCCGAACCCGCCTGACGGCCGCGGCCGGTTCAGAGGACCAGGCCCGCGAGCAGGTGGGCGTTGAGGCCGATGATCAGCAGCGCGACCACCGAGCCCGCCACCGTGGTGACCCGGCGGTTCACCCAGCCGCCCATGAGGTCGCGGCGGCTGGTCAGCCACAGCAGCGGCACGAGCGCGAACGGGATGCCGAAGCTGAGCACGACCTGCGACCAGACCAGCGCCGTCGTCGGGTCGCCGCCCAGCACGAGCACGGCGAGCGCCGGGGCCAGGGTGACCAGCCGGCGGACCAGCACCGGGACGTGCCGCTTGAGGAACCCGGCCATCACGACCTGGCCGGCGTGCGTGCCCACCGAGGAGGAGGCGAACCCGCTGGCCAGCAGCGCGA
This sequence comes from Geodermatophilus sp. SYSU D00525, assembly GCF_054050475.1. NCBI lineage: Bacteria > Bacillati > Actinomycetota > Actinomycetes > Geodermatophilales > Geodermatophilaceae > Geodermatophilus > Geodermatophilus sp. SYSU D00525. The sequence continues at coordinate 30,715 of NZ_JBJGZK010000005.1, read as the reverse complement.
CGGCGAAGGCGAGCGCCGCGCCGGCGCCCAGCTGGTCGCCGAGGCCGGCGTGCACGCTCTCCAGCGACGCGATGCCGTCGTCGGCGGTGAACAGCTGCGCGGCGATCACGAGCATCGCCGCGTTGACCAGCCCGGCCAGCCCCATGGCGACCAGGACGTCGATCCGCTGGGCCCGCAGCAGCCGGCGCCGTCCCTGCTCGGTCCGCCCCGCGGTGACGACGTCGCCGTAGCGGCCCGGGGTCAGCGCCGAGTGCACGTAGATGACGTGCGGCATGACCGTGGCGCCGAGGATGCCGGCGGCCAGCACCAGGCTCTCCGGGCCGTCGAAGGAAGGCACCATGCCGCCGGCCAGCCCGCCGGCGTCGACCCCCGACCCGACGAGCGTGTAGCCGAAGCCCAGCCCGATGACCAGCAGCAGCCCGGTGATGACCCGCTCGAACGGCCGGTGCCCCCGCGACTGGGCGCCGAGCAGGACGAAGGCGACGACGGCGGTGATGACCCCGCCGACCGGCAGCGGCACCCCGAACAGCAGGTTCAGCGCCACCGCGCCGCCGACGATCTCGGCGAGGTCGGTGGCGATGGCGACCGCCTCGGCCTGCAGCCACAGCCCCCGGGTGACCGGCCGCGGCAGCCGCTCCCGGCAGTTGGTGGCGAGGTCGCGGCCGGTGGCCAGGCCCAGCTTGGCGGTGAGGCTCTGGATGAGCATCGCCATGAGGTTGGCGGCGACGATCACCCACAGCAGCGTGTAGCCGAACGAGGCGCCGCCGGAGAAGTTGGTGGCGAAGTTGCCGGGGTCGACGTAGGCGACGGCGGCGACGAAGGCCGGGCCGAGCAGCGGCCAGACCCGCCGGCGCCCGGTGGCGGCCGGCGGGGGCGTCTTGGGGGTGCCGACGAGCGTCGTCGGCAGGACGGCGGCCTCGGTCTTCGACAGGTACACGGGGGCCTCGCAGGGGACGGGACGGGGTTCCTGCCCCCGGGTCTGCCCGCCCCGGGTGTCACGGTGGGGCCAGGACGTGGCCCCCGCGGGCCGAGGTGAGGCTGTCCTGGGTCAGCCGGCGGTGAGGCGCCGCGCGCGCTCGACGAGGGCGTCGATCCGGCGGGCGTGCGCCCCGCGCCAGTAGACGCGTCCGCAGCGCGGGCAGCGGGAGAAGTCGGTCGCCGTCCGCCGGGTGCCCGGCTCCAGCTCGCCGGCCACCGCGGCGGCGTCGACGGCGACCGGCACGCCGTTGCAGGCCGGGCAGCGGGTGAGCGGGGCCAGGGGCGGCCGGAAGCGGTCGAGGACGTCGGCGAGCTGCTCGTCGGGCGTCGCGCCGCGCACCCACGCGCCCGCGGGCAGCGCGCGGCGCATGAGCAGCCCGCGGTCCTGGGTGAGCAGCACCCGGTCCTCGGCGACGGCGGCGGCGACCAGCTCGGCGTCGTCGGCGTCGGGCGCGCGGACCTCCGGCGACCACGCGGTGTCCAGGCCCAGCAGCCGCATCCGGCGGGCCAGGGCGCCGAGCCCGACGTCGAGCAGGAATCCCCCGGCCGGCACCGGCTGGGGCCGGGCGGCGGGGCGGACGACGACGGTCGCGCCGGGCGGCGGCCGCGCGTCCCGGGGCAGGGGGACGCCGTCGACCAGCAGCTCGCCCACCTCGGTCAGCGGGACGCCGGCGGCCTGGACCAGGTGGCCGGCGGTCGCGTCGGGGTCGGCGGCGAGCACCCGCCGCCCGGCGGCCCGGTCGCGGGCGGGCAGCAGCGGGCGCAGGAGGTCGTCGACCGCGACCGTGACCGTCGGACCACTCACTCGATGACGACCCGCAGGCTCTTCATCGTCGGGTCGGCCGCGTCCGGGACGAGCATCCCGGCCGCCACCCCGCTGGTCAGGTAGTCCAGCGCCTCCTGGCTGACCCGCTCGCCGGGTGCCAGCACCGGCACGCCCGGCGGGTAGGGGCTGACCATCTCCGCGACGACGCGGCCGGCGGCCTCGGCGATCGGCACCTGCTCGACGCGGCCGAAGAAGGCGTCCCGCGGGGTCATCGCGTTCTCCAGCTCCAGCGCGCGCGGCTCGGGCAGGTCCACCCGCGGCGGGCGCTCCATCGCGCCCGCGCCGTCGACCAGCGCGCGCAGCGCCTCGACCAGCGTCGCCTCCGTCCCGTCGTCGTCGGCGTGGGTGATCCGGGCGCTGATCCGGCAGGCGTCGGCCGAGCCGACGTCGACGTGCCGCTCGGTGCGCAGCCAGTCGCCGGCCTGGTAACCGGTGATGCCCAGCCCCCGGACGTCGACCGTGAGGACCAGCGGGTCGAGGTCGAAGGCCATCCCGGGCCCGACCACCTCGCGGCCCATCAGCCGGACTCCCGGCAGCTCCCGGACCCGCCCGGCGATCCGGCCGGCCCGCTCGACCGCCGCGCCCAGCAGCTCGCGGCCGTGCTCGACCATCTGCCGCCGCCAGCCGTCGAGGGTCAGGTAGACCAGCGACGAGGAGCTCGTCGTCCCGAGCAGGTCCTCGCGCGCCTTGAGCACCTGCGGGTCCACCCGGTCGCCGCGGAGGTGGAAGACCGACGACTGCTCGACCGCCCCGCCCATCTTGTGCACGCTGGTCACCACGACGTCGGCGCCGGCGTCCACGCCCCAGGCCGGGAGGTCGGGGGAGAAGGGGAGGTGGGCGCCCCAGGCCTCGTCGACGACCAGCGGCAGGTCGCGCTCGTGCAGCACGTCCGCGACGCCGGCGACGTCGGCGCAGGTGCCCCAGTCGGTCGGGGTGATGAGCAGCATGCCCTTGGCCTCGGGGTGGGCGTCGAGCGCGCGGCGGACGTCCTCGGGCTCCGGCGGGTGGGCCAGCTGCCGCCCGGCGTCGAAGTGCGGGTGCACCCAGACCGGCCGGATGCCGCTGATGACGAGCCCCGCGACCACCGACTTGTGCGCGTTGCGGCTGACCAGCATGGTCTCGCCCGGCCCGGCCACGGAGATCATGGCGCTCTTGACCGACAGCGAGCTGCCACAGGTGGAGAAGAACGCCCGGTCCGCGTGGACGGCGTCGGCCATGAGGTCCTCGGCCTGGGTGACCACGCCCTGCGACTCCCGCCGGTCGTCGAGCCCGTTGAGCGACAGGACGTCGCTGCGGAAGACGTCGGCGCCGACGACCTCGAGCACCCGCGGGTCCACCCCGCGACCCTGCCGGTGCCCGGGCGGGCCGAAGACGACGTCGCCGCGGCGGCGGAACTCCTGCAGGGCCTCGAGGACGGGCGCGCGCGAGTGGTCCATGGGCTCCCCCTACCCGGAGCCCGCCGGAGGCAACTGCTTGAACGTTCATCGACCCGGGGTGACACTGGGGGTGCACCTCCGCGGAGGTGCACCCGTCCTCCCCGCACCAGGAGCCCGCGATGCCGGTCCAGCGCCTCAACCACGCCGTCCTCTACGTCCGCGACGTCGAGCGCAGCACCGCCTTCTACCGCGACGTCCTCGGCTTCCGGATCAAGGCGGAGATCCCCGGCCGGGCGGTGTTCCTGCAGGCCGAGGGGTCGACCAACGACCACGACCTCGGCCTGTTCGCCGCCGGCGCCGACGCCGGCCCGTCGCAGGCCGGCCGCGCGACCGTCGGCCTCTACCACCTGGCCTGGGAGGTGGACACCCTCGCCGAGCTGGCCCGGGTCCGCGACACGCTGGCCGCCGCCGGGGCGCTGGTCGGCGCCTCCGACCACGCCACCACCAAGGCCCTCTACGCCCAGGACCCCGACGGCCTGGAGTTCGAGGTCTCCTGGCTGCTCCCGGCCGACCGCATCACCGACGACGTCCGCGCGCAGGGCATGACGACCCGCCCGCTGGACCTCGACGCCGAGATCGCCCGCCACGGCGCCGACACCCGCGGCGGGATCGGGGTCTCCGCCGTGGTCTGAGCGGACGGGTCGGACCCCGCCGGATCGGGCATGACCGAGGGCGACCGCAGCCGCGACCGACCCCGGGAGTCCCCGTGACCCTGCCCACCGAACGCCCCCTCGCCCTCGTCACCGGCGCCTCCAGCGGCATCGGCCTGGAGCTGGCCCGGCAGTTCGCCGAGAACGGCTTCGACCTGGTGATCGCGGCCGAGGACGACGAGCTGGACGCCGCCGCCGAGACGCTGCGAGGGGCGGGCGCGCACGTCTCGCCGGTCCGCGCCGACCTGTCGCGGTACGAGGGCTGCGAGCTGCTGGTGGCGGCCGTCCGCGGCGCCGGACGCCCACTGGCCGCCGCCGCGCTGAACGCGGGCGTCGGCGTCGGCGGGGCGTTCACCGACACCGACCTGGCGCGCGAGCTGGAGATCGTGGCGCTCAACTGCGGCTCGACCGTGCACGTCGGCAAGGCCGTCGCCCAGGACATGGCCGCCCGCGGCGAGGGCCGGATCCTCATCACCTCGTCGGTGGCCTCGCAGGCGCCGCAGCCCTTCCAGACCGTCTACGGCGCGAGCAAGGCGTTCACCCAGCACCTGGCGCTGTCGCTGCGCGAGGAGCTCTCCGACCGCGGCGTCAGCGTGACCGCCCTGCTGCCCGGGCCCACCGACACCGAGTTCTTCGACCGCGGCGACCTCACCGACACCCGGCTCGGCGCCACCGACGCCAAGGACGACCCGGCGCAGGTCGCCCGGCAGGGCTTCGAGGGCCTGATGAAGGGCGAGGCGTCGGTGTTCGCCGGGTCGCTGGCCAGCAAGGCGATGGGCCGGCTGTCGGCGATCACGCCGGGCAACGTGGCGGCCAAGCTCAACCGCAAGATGGCCGAGCCGGGCTCCGGGGAGGACTGAGCCCTCCGGCACGATCGGGGGCGTGACCGACGTCGTCCCCGCCCCCGTCGAGGTGCCCGCCGGCCCGCTGCGGCTGCGCCCGTGGCGGGTCGGCGACGCCGGGGCCGTCCACGCCGCCCTCACCGACCCGGCCACGTCCGTCTGGAGCAATCCGGGCCGGGTGGCCACGCTCGAGGACGCCCGGATCTGGGTCGCCCGCCGCGCCGACTGGAGCAGCGGGCGGATCGCCGCCTGGGCCGTCGTCGACGCCGCTGACGGCCGGCTGCTCGGCTCGGTGAACCTGCACTCGATCGATCTCGACCAGGGCGACGCCGAGGTCGGCTACTGGACGGTGCCCGCCGCCCGCGGCCGCGGCGTGGCGCCGCGCGCCGTCGACGCCGCGCTGCGCTGGGGCTTCGCCACGCTGCCGGTCGACCGGGTGGAGCTGGTGCACGCGGTGGAGAACCCGGCGTCGGGCCGGGTGGCGGAGAAGGCCGGCTTCACCTTCGAGGGCCGGCTGCGCCGCTCGTTCCGCTACGGCGACGGCGTCAAGCGCGACGAGCTGCTGTGGGCCCGCCTGGCCGACGACGACGTCCCCGACCTCAGCACCCGCAGCTGACCGGCGCGGTCAGCGGGTCGGCGTCCGGGCGGGTGAGGCCGTCCGCGGTCTGCACCGGCAGCCCCTCCCGCGCCCAGTACTCGAAGCCGCCGATCATCTCCCGCACCCGGTAGCCGAGCAGCGCCAGCGCGAGCGCCGCGCGGGTGGCGCCGTTGCAGCCCGGGCCCCAGCAGTAGGTGACCACCGGGACGGACCGGTCCAGCTCGGCCTCCGCGCGCGCCGCCACCTCCCGGCCGGGCAGGTGCAGCGCGCCGGGCACGTGCCCCTGGTCCCACGCTTCCCCACTGCGGCTGTCGAGCAGCACGAACCCCGGGTCCCCGGTCTCCAGGGCGGCGTGCACGTCGGACACGTCGGTCTCCACGGCCAGTCGGCGGGCGAAGTGCGCGGCGGCCTCGGCGGGCTCGGTGCTCCAGTCCACGCCCGTGATCCTGCGGCCCGACACCCCTTCCCGACGAGGCCCGCGCCTGCCACCGACCGCACGGAAGGCGCCTTTGTCGCGCTGTGGGCACTTGACGACGGTCGCTCTGACATCTGAGATGTCAGTTGTGCCCGCACCGCTGGCTCCCATCGGCCGGGTGCTCCTGCGCGACCAGGCGCTGGCCCGCATCCGGGCCGCCATCGTCAGCGGCGAGCTCTCCCCCGGCGCCGTGGTCAAGGACGCCGAGCTGGCCGCCCGCCTCGGGTTGTCGGTGGCGCCCGTGCGCGCCGCGCTCAGCCGGCTCGTCGACGAGGGGCTGGTCGAGGCCAAGCCGCAGAGCCACACCCGGGTCACCCCGCTGCGCCCGGCGCAGGTGCGCGACGCCGCCGTCGTGGTCCGGGCGATGCACGAGCTCGCCGCCCGGGAGGCGGCCGGCCGGGTGACCGGCGCGGACCTCGCGGCGATGCGGGCGGCCAACGAGAGGTTCGCCGAGGCGGTCCGGTCCGGGGACGTCGACGCCGCGCTGGCCGCTGACGACGACCTGCACGCCGTGCTGCTCGCCCGCGCCGGCAACGCCGCCCTGACGGCGACCGTCGAGCGCTTCACCCCGGCGATCCGCCGGCTGGAGCGCGCCCGCTTCGCGGCGGCGCACGGGAGGGAGTCGGTCGGCCTGCACGAGCACCTCATCGCCGCCTGCGGTGCGGCCGACGTCGACACCGCCGTCGCCACGACCACCGCGATCTGGACGGCGCTGCTGTCCGAACTGGAGGAGACCGATGACCACGCTGGCTGACTTCCCGCGGCACCCGCTGCTGTTCGGGCCCTCGCCGGTGCACCGGCTGGACCGCCTCACCGCGCACCTCGGCGGGGCCGCGGTGTGGGCCAAGCGGGAGGACTGCAACTCCGGGATCGCCTACGGCGGCAACAAGACCCGCAAGCTCGAGTACCTCGTGGCCGACGCGCTCGCCCGGGGCTGCGACACCCTCGTCTCGATCGGCGGCGTGCAGAGCAACCACACCCGCCAGGTGGCCGCCGTCGCCGCCCACGTCGGGCTGTCCTGCGTGCTGGTGCAGGAGAGCTGGGTGGACTGGCCCGACGCCGTCTACGACAAGGTCGGCAACATCCTGGTCAGCCGCCTGGCCGGCGCCGACGTGCGGCTGGTGAGGGCCGGGTTCGGCATCGGGTTCAAGGAGAGCTGGGAGTCCGCGCTCGCCGAGATCGAGGCCCGCGGCGGCAAGCCCTACGCCATCCCGGCCGGCGCCAGCGACCACCCGCTCGGCGGGCACGGCTTCGCGAACTGGGCGCTGGAGGTGGCGCAGCAGGAGGCCGAGCTGGGCGTCTTCTTCGACACCGTCGTCGTCTGCTCGGTCACCGGGTCCACGCAGGCGGGGATGGTCGCCGGGTTCGCGCTGCTCGAGGAGCAGGGCGGCCGGCCGCGCCGGGTGCTCGGCGTCGACGCCTCTGCCGAGCCCGCCGAGACCCGCGACCAGGTGCTGCGCATCGCCCAGCGGACCGCGCGGGCGATCGGCGTGCGGCGCGAGCTGACCCTCGACGACGTCGAGCTCGACGAGCGCTACCACGCCGGCGTCTACGGCATCCCCGACGCGACGACGATCCGCGCGATGGAGACCGCCGCCCGCACCGAGGGCATGGTCACCGACCCGGTGTACGAGGGGAAGTCGATGGCCGCGACGATCGACCTGGTCGGCCGCCGCGAGATCGACCCGTCGTCGACGGTGCTCTACGCCCACCTCGGCGGCCAGCCCGCGCTCAACGGCTACAGCGCGCTGTTCTCCTGAACCAGCGCGTCCAGCAGGCCCAGCACCCGGTCGCCGACGTCGCCGTCGGGGGCGCCGGCCCACAGGTCCCCGAGGACCGCGCGGGCCGGTCCTGACCTCGCCAGGCGTCGAGCGATCCGGGCCGGCCGGTCGCCCAGACCTCGACCGGCCGGCCCCCGGCGCGTACCAGGACCGCCCGCACCGCCGGTTCGAGCCGCGTGACCCGCAGCCGCAGCTGACGGCGCCGTCCAGCGCGGCGCGCAGCCGCACGGCGTCGGCGGCGGGAACCGGGCCGCTGGTGACCAGCCGCAGGTCCGGGTCGGAGAAGCCGGGGACCAGATCCGAGTGCGGGGAAGGCGCCGGCCGCGGCTGCCTGCAGGGCGCGGAGGTCGGCGCGGAGGGTGTCGTGGACGCGGCGCCGCTCGGCGCCGAGGGGATGGGTCATGCGTGTCCTCTCCGGGGTGGTGCGGGAAGGGGCGGGGGACAGGACGAGGGAGGCGGTCTCCGGGCCCGCCGCGGGCTCACCCGGCGGCCGGGGACCCGCTCCGTGCGCGGCGCGGGGCCGACCCGGCAGTCACGGGCGGGGAGGCTGGCGACCCGGACCGGGCCGTGTCACGGCCGCCGGGGACAGGGCCCGGCCCCCGGCCCGCAGGCCCGCGCCGATCACCCGGCGCAGCGCGACAACAGCGGCCGCCGTGCCCACCGACGACCACGTCGGCTCGACCGCCAGGCGCAGCAACCCGGCCGCGAGCAGGAGGTCCAGGAACACCGCGAGGGCCAGGCGCGGGCTCCGGGTGCCCACGAGGGTCACCACCCCGGCGACCAGGGCGAGCCCGCTCACGCCGAGGGCGAGCAGCCCGGGGACAGGACCGAGCGAGGTCACACCCCGCGCCCGCGGTGCTCCGCCGACGCCGGGTCGGGCGCCGGCGCACCGGTCTCCTCGGCCACCTGCCGCCGCTCCTCGGCGATCTCCTTCGAGAGGAAGTAGTTCAGCGCCGTGCGGATCGCCGCGACCGCGGCCAGCTGGCCGAGCTCGCGGAAGCTCGGCGCGACCGCCGTCCGCAGCACGTCGCTGGCCAGCTGGAACTCCAGGCCCAGGGCGAGGAACCGGCCCAGGGTGAGCCGGACCGGCACGAAGGCCGACGTCCCGCCGCGGCGCAGCCCCACCCACAGGAAGCGGGCGAAGGCCCACAGCGCGCCGGCGAAGATGACCACGGCCCCGCACGCCTCGACGACGGTGACCATGACGCCGACGACGTCGGCGAGCACTTCCTCCACGCGCGCTCCCTGTCCTCGGGCGCCGCCTCACAGCGGGACGGCGAGCCCCTCCCCGTCCGGGGCGCCCAGAGCGTCCCCCAGGTCGGCGCGCCACGGGGCCAGCCCGGCCCCGGCCAGGACGACGTCGCGGACCAGGCCGTGCCACCGGCCGACCCGGCGCAGCATGCCGTGCCCGCCGGGCAGGGTGAACCGCGCGACCCGCGCGCCGGCCCGGTGCGCCCGCGTGGCGAAGTCCGCCGACAGCCGCGCCGGCACCCAGCGGTCGCCGCGGCCGTGGGCGAGGACGACGGTGCGGCCGCGCAGGTGGCCGACCGGCTCGCCCGGCGGCGTCCACGGCGCCAGCCCGCAGACCGCGGTCACCGACGGGTCGTCGCCCGCGCGCAGCACCGCCCGGCCGCCCATCGAGTGCCCGACCAGCACCACCGGGACGTCGCCGTGCCGCTCGCGCACCCGGTCCAGCGCCCAGCGGACGTCGGCGTGCGCGTCGGCGGCGGCGCCGTTCCAGCCCGCCACGCGGTAGCGGACCAGGTAGGTCTCCACGCCCCGGCCGGCCGCGGCGCGGGACACCGCCTCCTGGATCGCCCGCATCCGCACCAGCGACAGCGCCCGCTCCCGCGGCGGCTCGACACTGCTCACCGTGCCGCCGTGCGCGAAGACGGCGACCGCGCGGGTGGGCGCGGTCGCCGGGGTGTGGTCGAGGGCCGGGACCCGTTCCGCGGTGGTCACCGGCGCCGTCGGCCACCGCCGCGCATCCGGGCCCGCGCCCGGTCGCCGAGGTCGCCGGCCCGCAGCAGGCCGCGGCTGAGCTGGGTCGGCCCGGTCCGCCGCTCGAGGGCGAGCCCGGCGCGCCGGAGCAGCCCGGTGCCCAGCGGGACGAGGACGGTCACGATGAACCAGACCCGCAACCGGCGGGTGAGGAGCAACCACATGTCCGGCCCCTTCCCGGTGCCGTCCCGCCTCAATCGGGGTCGGGCGCCAGCCGGACGACCATCTTCCCGGTGTTGGCTCCCTTGAGCAGGTCGAGGAAGGCCGGGACGGCGTTCTCCAGGCCCTCGTAGACCGTCTCGCGGACGGCGAGCTGCCCCGACCGGATCCAGCCGGACACCGTCTCGGCGAACTCGCGGTACAGGTCGGTGTGGTCGCTGACGAGCAGACCGCTGACCGCCAGCCGCTTGGCGATCATCAGCGAGCTGAAGTTCTTCGGCCCGGGCACCGTCTCGGTGGCGTTGTAGTTCGAGATCGAGCCGCAGATGACCGCCCGCCCGTGCACGTGCAGCGCGCCCAGTGCGGCGTCGAGGTGCTCGCCGCCGACGTTGTCGAAGTAGACGTCGATGCCGTCGGGCGCGGCCTCCGCGAGCAGGTCCTTCACGCGGCCGTCGTGGTAGTCGAAGGCGGCGGTGAAGCCGATCTCGCGCAGCCAGGCCACCTTGTCCGGGCTGCCCGCGCTGCCGACGACCGCCGAGGCGCCGCGCAGCTTCGCGAACTGGCCGACCGCGCTGCCCACCGCGCCCGCCGCACCGGAGACGAACACGGCGTCGCCCTCGCGGAAGGCGCCGACCCGGAACAGCCCGGCCCAGGCGGTGTGTCCCGGCATGCCGAGGACGCCGAGGGAGTAGGTGAGCGGCAGGTCCTCGGTGGCCGGCAGCTGCCGGACGTGGCGGGCGTCGAGGACGGCGACGTCGCGCCAGGCGGCGTCGGTGAGCACCAGCGCGCCCTCGGGGACGTCAGGGGAGCGGGACTCCACGACGCGGCCGACGGCGCCGCCCTTCATCACCTCGCCGACCTCCCACGGCGCCGCGTAGGAGGGGCCCAGCCGCATCCGCCCGCGCATGTAGGGGTCCACCGACATGGCGACCATCCGCACCACCACCTGGCCCTCGGCCGGGTCCGGGTGCTCGACCTCGACCAGCCGGAAGTCGTCGGGGGTGGGCTCGCCGTGGGGACGGGCGGCCAGGTGCCACTCGCGGGCGGTGACGGTCACGGTCGCTCCCTGCGTCGTCGATCCGGGTCCGCGGCTGATCCTGCCGCCGCCCGGACGCGGTCGCGCCGCCGGGTCGTCGGCGTCCGACTTCCACGGCATAGGAAGCTCTACGCACGTCACGCGCCGCTGGACGTACGCAGAGCTTCCACTGCCTCGGGAGGTCGGGAATGGACGTCATCCGCACGCCGGAGGAGCGGTTCGCCGCGCTGCCGGACTTCCCGTACCCGCCCACGTACGTCACCTTCGACGGCGGGGACGGCACGCCGCTGCGGGTCGCGGTGGTCGACGTCGGCCCGGCCGGCGGCGAGGTCGTCGTCCTGCTGCACGGCGAGCCGTCCTGGTCCTTCCTCTGGCGGCACGTCATCCCGGAGCTCACCGCCGCCGGGCTGCGCGTCGTCGCCCCGGACCTGGTCGGCTTCGGCCGCTCCGACAAGCCCACCGACCCGGCCGCCTACAGCTACGCGGCGCACGTCGAGTGGATGCGCCAGGCGCTGTTCGAGGGCCTGGGCCTGGTCGGGGTCACGCTGGTCGGCCAGGACTGGGGCGGGCTGGTCGGCCTGCGCCTGGCGGCCGAGAACCCCGACCGGTTCGCGCGGCTCGTCGTCGCCAACACCGGCCTGCCCACCGGCGACGTCCCCATGAGCGAGGCGTTCCTCGCCTGGCAGCGGTTCGCCGCGACCGCGCGGGCCTTCGACGTCGGCCGGGTCGTGGCCAACGGCACGGTCACCGACCTGCCGCCCGAGGTGGTCGCCGCCTACGACGCGCCGTTCCCCGACGAGGCGTCCAAGGCCGGCGCCCGCGTCTTCCCGACCCTGGTGCCGACGGCGCCCGACGACCCCGCCGCGGCCGCCAACCGCGCCGCGTGGGAGGTCCTCACCCGCTGGGAGAAGCCGCTGCTCACCGCGTTCTCCGACTCCGACCCGATCACCGGCGGCGGCGACCGCGTCTTCCAGCGGCTGGTGCCCGGCGCGCAGGGGATGCCGCACACGACCCTGCGCGGCGGCGGGCACTTCCTCCAGGAGGACGTCGGCCCGGAGCTGGGCCGGGTGGTCGCCTCGTTCGTCGCCGCCACCCCGGCCCGGTGAACCGGGCGGAGATGGCCATCTCTGCCGCCGAGGTCCTCGCGCAGCTGCGGCGGGAGCCCGACGTCGAGGCGCCGGACCTGGTCGCCGTCGACGCCACCGACCGGCTGCTGCTCGACACCGCGGAGGACCTGCCCCGGCAGCGGGTGGTCGTCGTCGACGACGCGTACGGCGCGCTCACCCTCGGCGCGGTCGCGGCCGGGGCACGCGACGTCCGGGTGGCCCAGGACCTGCTGGTCGGCGAGCGGGCGCTGGCCCTCAACGCCGGGCGCACCGGCCTGACCGGCACCTACCGGACCGGGGAACTGGACGCGGACCTGTTCGACGGCGCGACGCTCGTCCTCGCCCGCGCGCCCAAGGCCCTCGACGCGCTGCGCGAGCTGGCCGAGCTGGCCGCCGCCGCGGCCGCACCGGACGTCACCGTGCTCGTCGGCGGGCGGGTCAAGCACATGACGCTCGGCATGAACGACGTGCTCCGTGCCGGGTTCGGCGAGGTCTCGGCCACCCTCGCCCGGCAGAAGTCGCGGGTGCTCGTCGCCCGCGGGCCGCGGCCCGGCGTCACGCCGTCCTTCCCCCGCTGCCGGCACGACGACGCCCTCGGCCTCGACGTCTGCGCGCACGGCGCCGCGTTCGCCGGCGCCCGGGTCGACGAGGGCACCCGGCTGCTCGTCGCCGCGCTCGGGGACGCCGCCCCGGACGCGCGCACCGCCCTCGACCTCGGCTGCGGCACCGGCGTGCTCGCCGCCGTCCTCGCCCGCTCCCGGCCGGAGTTGGCGGTCACCGCCACCGACCAGTCGGCCGCCGCGGTCGCCTCCGCCCGGGCCACGCTCGCCCGCGCCGGGCTGGAGCGGGTGGCGGTCCTGCGCGACGACGCCGCCGCGACCGTGCCCGACGCCGGCGTGGACCTCGTCGTCTGCAACCCGCCGTTCCACCTCGGCGCCGCCGTCGTCACCGCCGCCGCCGACCGGCTGTTCGCCGCCGCGGCGCGGGTGCTGCGGCCGGGCGGGGAGCTGTGGGCGGTCTACAACAACCGGCTGCCGCACCGGGCGGCGCTGCGGCGGCTGGTCGGCCCGACCCGCGCGGCCGCGCACGACCGCCGGTTCACCGTCACGGTCTCCACCCGCCGCTGACGGCCGCGCCCGTCAGAGGGTGAGGACCAGGACCGGCTCGTCGTCGGCCATCTCGCCGGTGCGGACGAAGCCGAGCGAGCGGTAGAACGGCTCCGGGCCGCCCTCGCCGTCGACGACGCTCACCCGCAGCTCCGGCACGCCCTGCGCGCGCACGTACGCGGCCACCTGCTCGACCACCCGCCGGCCGACGCCACGGCCCTGCGCCGACGCGTCGACCATCAGCCGCCACAGCACGTGCCCGAGCTCCTCGGGGGAGTCCCAGAGCATCACGAAGCCGACCAGCCGCCCGTCGAGGCGCACCGCCCGGCACCACGCCTGTGGGTGGACGTACGCCTCGGCGATCGAGACGGCGTTGGGCGCCACCAGGTGCTCCTGGCCGGGGGCGACCCGCAGGTCGCAGACGACCCGCACGTTCTCCGGGGTGAGCGGCTCCAGGACGACCATCAGTGCGCGGGGCGGGTGCTGCGCGTGCGCACCGGCGGCAGGGACGACCACGGGAAGTCGATCCAGCGGTCGGTGCGCCGCCACACGTAGTCGCAGCTGACCACCGAGCGCGGCTTCTCGTAGACGACCGCCGTCCGCACGTCGGAGACGTAGCCCGCGCAGAAGTCGCGGACCAGCTCCAGCGTCTTGCCGGTGTCGGCGACGTCGTCGGCGACCAGCACCCGCGCGCCGGTCAGGTCGACGGCGTCCAGCGTCGGCGGCAGCACCACCGGCAGCTCCAGCCGCTCGTCCACGCCGGTGTAGAACTCCACGTTCATCACGAACAGGTTCTTGACGTCGAGCGCGTAGCCCAGCGCCCCGCCGAGGAACAGCCCGCCGCGGGCGATCGACAGGATCAGGTCGGGCTCGAAGCCGTCGTCGGCGACCTGCTGGGCCAGCTCGCGGGCCGCGGTGCCGAACAGCTCGTAGGTCAGGACCTCGCGCTCGTCGCTCACGGCCCCCACCTCAGCAGAAGCCCGGCGTGCCCAGCCACGCGACCTCGGCGGGCGGGACGTCGTCGCGGAGGACGGCGCCCTCGATGAGCCCGTAGGGGCGGTCGTCGGCGTGGTAGACGACGGGGCGGTCCGGACCGGGGGTGTTGTCCAGGCCGTACGCCGAGAGGTCCTGCAGGAAGTGGTGCCGGTTCGGCATCGACATCCGCACCTCGGCGACGTCGGGGAAGGCCTCGAGCACCGCCTCGCCCATCCGGTACAGCGTCTGCTGCAGCGCGAGGGAGTGCGTGGCGGCGAACGCCTCGAGCAGCGTCGTCCGGACGCCGGCGAACACCGCGGACCAGTCGAGGTCGGCCGACGTGTACCGCCAGCGGGCGGTGACCGCGGTGGCGAGGATCCGGTCGCGGGTCTCGGCCAGGGTCGTGTACCGGTCGCGCGGGAAGCCTCGGAACTCCGAGCCGGTGGTCTTGAGGACGACGAGGTCGGCCAGGCCGGCCAGCACGTGCGCGTCGTCCCCGTCCACGGTGACCACCGCCGTCCGCACCTCCCCGCCGGGCCGGCGGAACGCGTGGTCGTGCGCCTGCCCGCCGACGGCGATCCGCTCCCAGCCGTAGGACTCCAGGGCCACCCGGGCGCCGGTGATCCACCCGTAGGACCCGGCGAGGTGGCGGGCCAGCCGCAGGCCGAACGCCTCCGGGGAGCCGACGCCGTCGCGGGCGAAGGCGAACACGGTGTTCTTCTGCGCGTCGGTGGTCAGGACGTGCGCGTTGTCGCCCCGCGTGTGCGCGGCGGTGAAGTCCCCGCGCAGGCTGGTGCTGACGTTGAGGTCGACGAGCTCGTGCCGGGGGGAGCTGCGGTCGACCGCGACCACGCGGACCTCCGCCTTCCCGTACTGGTTGGGTCCGAGCACGATCGCCATGCGCGCAGCCTGCCGCACACCCGTTGCGCCGGTGTTGCACGTGGAACGTGGCGCGCCTAGCTCCCGCGGTAGGTGGAGTAGGCGAACGGGGAGAGCAGCAGCGGCACGTGGTGGTGCTCCGCGGGTGCGGTGACGGCGAAGGTCAGCGTCACCTCCGGCCAGAAGGCGTCCGCCCCGCGCCCGGCGAACCAGGGACCGGTGGCGAACACCAGCCGGTGCGGGCCGGCGACGGTGGCCTCCTCGGTCAGCCGGCAGCGGCCGTCGGCGTCGGTCGTGCCCTCGGCGAGCAGGTCGCCGCCCGCGAACAGCCGGACGGCGATGCCCGCGGCCGGCCGCCCCGCGACGGCGTCGAGCACGTGCGTGGAGATGCTCACGCGTCGACCAGTCCGCGCACCCGCAGCTCGCTGATCTGGGCCAGCTGCTCGACCACCTCGGCCCGCTCGGCGTCGTCGTCGTTGCCCAGCCGGCGGCGCAGCTCGGCGAGCACCTCCTCCGGCGACCGCCCGGCCGCGCGGATCAGGTAGACGTGCCCGAACCGCTCCTCGTAGGCGCGGTTGCCCTCGACGATCGCGGCGCGCGTGCCGTCGTCGGCGCCGCCCATCGAGCCCTGCTCCCGGCGGGACGCCGCAGCCTCGGCCGAAGAGCCCTCCACCCGGTCACCGATCCGCGGGTGCGCGACCAGCGCCAGCTGCACCTCGTCCCACGGCAGGGAGCGCGCCACCTCCCCGGCCCGGCGGACGAGGGTGTCGGCGTCGGGGAACGGGCGGCCGGCGACCAGCTCGGCGGCGAAGCGCGGTGCGGCGTTGCAGCCGCGCAGCGCCTCGACGGCGGCGTCGGCGGGCTCGCTGTTGAACTCGTCGAGGCGGGACACGGTGACAGGATGGCAGCCCGGCCGGCCGAGAAGAGGGTGCAGCTGATGAGCGACGTGCGCGTGGAGGGCCCCGACGTCGAGCGGTCCGGGGAGGTGCTGACCCCCGAGGCGCTGGAGTTCGTCGCCGACCTGCAGCGCCGGTTCGGCCCGCAGCGCGACGCCCTGCTCGCCGCCCGCGCCACCCGCCGCGCCGAGATCGCCGCCGCCCGCTGGCTGGACTTCCGCCCCGAGACGGCGGAGATCCGCGACGGCGACTGGCAGGTGCCCCCGCCGCCGCCCGGCCTGGTCGACCGCCGCGTCGAGATCACCGGCCCGACCGAGCCCAAGATGGCGGTCAACGCGCTCAACTGCGGCGCCGACGTCTGGCTCGCCGACCTCGAGGACGCCAACACCCCGCACTGGCACAACGTCGTCACGGGGCAGCTCGTGCTGCGCGACGCCGTCCGCCGGCAGCTCGCCTTCACCACGCCCGAGGGCCGGGAGTACCGGCTCCGCGAGGACGGCGACCTGCCGACGATCGTCCCGCGCCCGCGCGGCTGGCACCTGCCCGAGCGGCACCTGCTCGTCGACGGGCAGCCCGCCGTCGGCGCGCTGGTCGACGCCGGGCTGTACCTGTTCCACAACGCCGCCGAGCAGCTGTCCCGCGGCAGCGGCCCGTACCTCTACCTGCCGAAGATGGAGGGGCACCTCGAGGCCGCGCTCTGGAAGCTCGTCTTCGACCACGCCGAGCAGGTGCTGGGCCTCCCCGGGGGCTCCGTCCGCGCCACCATGCTCATCGAGACCATCCCGGCGGCGTTCGAGATGGAGGAGATGCTGCACGCGCTGGGCAGCCACGCCGCCGGCCTCAACGCCGGGCGCTGGGACTACCTGTTCAGCGTCATCAAGGTCTTCCGCGAGGCCGGGCCGGACTTCGTGCTGCCCGACCGGGCGGCGGTGACCATGACCGCGCCGATGATGCGGGCCTACACCGACCAGCTCGTCGCCGTCTGCCACCGCCGCGGCGCCATGGCGATCGGCGGCATGGCCGCGGCCATCCCCTCGCGGCGCGACGCCGAGGCCAACGAGCGGGCGCTGGCCAAGGTCCGCGAGGACAAGACCCGCGAGGCCGGCGACGGCTTCGACGGCTCCTGGGTGGCCCACCCCGACCTGGTGCCGGTCTGCCGGGAGGCCTTCGACGCCGTCCTGGGCGAGCGGCCCAACCAGCTCGACCGGCAGCGGCCCGAGGTGTCGGTGACCGCGGCGCAGCTGCTCGACGTCGCCGGGGTCCCGGGCGGGCGGACCATGGCCGGGCTGCGGGCCAACGTCGAGATCGCCGTCCGCTACCTGGCGGCGTGGCTGGGCGGCAGCGGCGCGGTCGGCATCCACGGCCTCATGGAGGACGCCGCCACCGCCGAGATCAGCCGCTCGCAGGTCTGGCAGTGGGTGCACGCCGGGGTGGAGCTCGACACCGGCGAGACGGTGACCGGGGAGCTGGTGCGCCGCGTCGTCGCCGAGGAGGTCGAGGGCATCGGCGACCTGCCGCGCCTGGACGACGCCCGCCGGCTGTTCGAGCAGGTCGCGCTGGCCGACGACTTCCCCGACTTCCTCACGCTGCCCGCCTACGAGCTCGTCGACTGATGCTGGACGAAGGGATCTACGCCGAGCTGGACCGCCGCCTGGCCCCCGTCGACGCCGCCCGCACGGCCGCGTACCCCGGCGAGCGGCCAGGCCGGCAGCCGGTGCACACCTGCTACGTGCCCGCCGACGCCGTCGTCCCGGGCCTGGCCGCCGCGTGGGGCGCCGCGGCGCTGGCCGCGCTCGACGAGCACGGCCTGCCCGACCTCGGGTACGACGCCGCGCTGCTCGAGCAGGTGCTGCCCCGGGTGCGCGCCAAGCTCGCCGCCGAGCCGGTCGAGGACCTGCGGGTCGACGCCGAGGACGGCTACCGCGGCCGGCCCGACGCCGAGGACGGCGACGTCGTGCGGGCGGCGGAGGCGGTGGCCGGGGACGTCGCCACGGGGACCGCGCCGCCGTCGGTCGGGATCCGGGCCAAGTCGCTGGAGGGCCCGACCCGCCGCCGCGGCGTCCGCTCCCTCGACCTGTTCCTCGGTTGCCTGGGAGCCAACAGCACGACGAAGGCGGTCGTCACCCTGCCCAAGGTGACCGACGTCGAGCAGGTGCGGGCGTTGCTGCCCGTGCTCGACGCGCTGGAGGCGGCGCACGGTGTCACGCTCGACCTCGAGCTGCAGGTGGAGACGCCACAGGCGGTGCTCGGCGCCGACGGCGCGGTGACGCTGGCCCGGATGGTGCACGCGGCCGGCCCGCGGCTGACCGGCCTGCACCACGGCACCTACGACTACAGCGCGGCGCTGGGCATCGCGGCGGCGCACCAGTCCTCGGACCACCCGGCGCTCGACCTCGCCAAGCAGCTCATGCAGGTCGCCGTCGCCGGGACCGGCGCCCGGGCGGTCGACGGCTCCACCAACGTGCTGCCCGTCGGCTCCCGCGAGCAGGTGCACGCCGGCTGGCGGGTGCACGCCGGGCTGGTCCGGCGGGCGCTGGAGCGCGGCCTCCACCAGGGCTGGGACCTGCACCCGGCGCAGCTGGTCACGCGGTACGCGGCGACCTACGCCTTCTTCCGCGGCGCCCTGCCGGCCGCGGCGGCACGGCTGGCCGCCTACGTCGAGCGGGTCGACGGCGGCGTGCTCGACGAGCCGGCCACCGCCCGCGCGCTGGCCGGGGTGGTGGTGCGCGGCCTGGACTGCGGCGCCGTCGACCCGGCCGAGGTGACCGCCGCCACCGGGCTGGACCGGGCGGCCCTCGACGCCCTGTCCGGGCGGGGCGCGGCGGGTGACAGGAGCAGCGCCTAGGCTGCCCTGCGTGGTGGCGCGGTGACCGAGGACGCGCTCCCCTCGCTGTTCTCCGGCGGTGGCGAGGTGGGCCGGGAGATGGCCGCCCGGGACTGGTCGGGCACGCCGTTCGGCCCGCCCGAGCGGTGGCCGTCGGCGCTGCGCAACCTCGTCCGGATCGTCCTGACGTCGCGGTTCTCGATGTGGGCCGCCTACGGCCCCGAGCTGACCGCGTTCTACAACGACGCCTACCAGCGCGACACCCTGCAGGGGAAGCACCCGTGGGCGCTGGGCCGGCCGGCCCGCGAGATGTGGGCGGAGATCTGGGACGACATCGGTCCCCGGATCGAGTCGGTCCTCGCGACCGGCGTCGCCACCTGGGACGAGGACCTGCTGCTGTTCCTGGAGCGCAGCGGCTACCCGGAGGAGACCTACCACACCTTCTCCTACAGCCCCGTCGCCGACGACGACGGCCGCACGGCCGGGATGCTCTGCGTCGTCACCGAGAACACCGACCGGGTGCTGGCCGAGCGGCGGATGGCCAGCCTGCGCGACCTCGCGACGGCGGTGGCCGCGACGCGCACCGAGGCCGACGTGCTGGCCGCCGTCGGTGAGCAGCTCGCCCGCAACGACGCCGACCTGCCCTTCTCCGCCACCTACCTGGTCGACGAGGACGGCACCGCCCGGCTGGGCACCGCCACCGGGCTGACGCCGGGCTCGGCCGCGGCGCCGGGGACGCTCGCCGACGACGCGGTGTGGCCGCTGTCCCGGCTGCGCGCGGGCGAGCAGGTCGTCGTCGACGGCCTCGACCGCCTCCCCGGCCTGCCGACCGGCGCCTGGGGCCGCCCGCCGGAGCGGGCGCTGGCCGTGCCGATCTCCTCCCCGCTGCCCGACGCCGCCGGCATCGCCGGCTTCCTGGTCGTCGGCCTCAACCCGCACCGCGCCCTCGACGAGGCCTACACCGGCTTCCTCGAGCTGGTCGCCGGCCAGATCGCCTCGGGCCTGGCCAACGCGGGCAGCCACGCGGCCGAGCGGCGCCGCGCGGAGGCCCTCGCCGAGCTGGACCGCGCCAAGACCGACTTCTTCAGCAACGTCAGCCACGAGTTCCGCACGCCGTTGACGCTGATCATGGGGCCGGTCGCCGAGCTGCGGTCCTCCCCGGTGGCCTCGGCCGACCCGCGGGTGGCCGAGGAGCTCGAGGTCGTGGAGCGCAACGCACTGCGGCTGCAGAAGCTGGTCAACACCCTGCTCGACTTCTCCCGCATCCAGGCCGGCCGGATCGACGCCCGGTTCGAGCCGGTCGACCTCGCCGCGACCACCGCGGAGCTGGCCAGCGTCTTCCGCTCCGCCGTCGACCGGGCCGGCCTGCGGCTCACCGTCGACACCCTGCCGCTGTCGCAGCCGGTGCACGTGGACCGGGACATGTGGGAGAAGGTCGTCCTCAACCTGCTCTCCAACGCCCTGAAGTTCACCTTCGCGGGCGGCATCACCGTGCGGCTGCGCGAGGTGGACGGCGCCGCCGTCCTCACCGTCGCCGACACCGGCACCGGCATCGCCGCCGCGGAGCTGCCGCGGCTGTTCGAGCGGTTCTCCCGCGTCTCCGGCGCCCGCAGCCGGTCGGGGGAGGGCAGCGGCATCGGGCTGGCGATGGTGCGCGAGCTGGTCGGCCTGCACGGCGGGTCGATCGAGGTGGAGAGCGCGCCCGACGTCGGTACCGCCTTCACCGTCCGCGTGCCGCTGGGCACCGCGCACCTGCCCGCCGACCGCCTCGCCCCCGCTACGGCCGAGGCGCCGGCGATCTCGCCCGGCGCCACCCCGTTCGTCGCCGAGGCGCTGCGCTGGCTCCCGGGGGAGTCCGACGACGTCCCCGCGGCGGCCCCGGGCGCGCAGGGCGGCCGCGCCGGCCGGGTCCTGGTCGCCGACGACAACGCCGACATGCGCGACTACGTCGTGCGGCTGCTCGCGCCGCTGCACGAGGTCCGCGCGGTCGGCGACGGGCAGGCGGCGCTGGAGGCGGCCCTGGCCGACCCGCCGGACCTCGTCGTCAGCGACGTGATGATGCCGCGGCTGGACGGCATGCAGCTGCTGTCCGCGCTGCGCGCCGACGCCCGCACCTCCCGCGTGCCGGTGGTCCTGCTCTCCGCCCGCGCCGGCCAGGAGGCCGCCGTCGAGGGCCTGGCCGCGGGCGCCGACGACTACCTGGTCAAGCCGTTCTCCGCGCAGGAGCTGCTCGCCCGCGTCGACGCCCACCTGCAGCTCGGCCGCGCCCGCCGGGAGGCGGAGGAGCGGTTCACCACCATGGCCGACCTCGCGCCGGCGCTGATCTGGGTGGCCGGCGACGACGGCCGCCGGCAGTTCCTCAACGCCGGGTGGGCGGCGTTCACCGGCCGCGCCGTCGAGGAGGAGCTCGGCGAGGGCTGGCGGTCGGGGCTGCACCCGCAGGACGCGCCGCGCTACGCCGCCGTCGTGGACGCCGCGGTCGCGGCCGGGGAGGGCTGGGAGGTCGAGTTCCGGCTCCGCCGCGCCGACGGGGCCTTCCACTGGCTGCTCGAGCGCGCCGTGCCGATCGGGGGCACCGCCGGCGGCTGGGTGGGCAGCTGCACCGACATCAACGCGCGGTACCGGGAGACCGAGCGGCAGACCCTGCTCGCCGAGGTCGGCACCGCGCTGGACCGCGAGACCGAGGCCGAGCGGCAGCTGGCGGGCCTCGCGCGGCTGCTGGTCGACCGGCGGCTGGCCGACGTCTGCACCGTCCGGGTGGTCGGTGACGACGGGCGGCTGCGCTACGCCGGGCGCGCCGGCGCCGACGGCGACGTCCGCGCGGCGCTCGCCGGGTTGGAGCCGCACGGCGGGCTGGGCCGCGAGGTGCTCGAGACCGGGCGACCGGTGCTGAGGCCGCTCCTGTCCGGCGCCGGGGACGGCGGCGTCCGGCTGGACCTCCGCTCGGCGCTGGTCGTGCCGCTCACCGTCCGCGGCCGCGTGCGGGCGGTGCTGGCGATGGGCCGCCGCGACGACGCCCCGCCGTTCCACGAGGACGACCGCGCGCTGGCCGAGGAGATCGCCGCCCGGTCCGCGCTGGCCCTGGACAACGCCCTGCTGCTGGCCGACGAGCGGGCCACCGCCCGCCGGCTGGGGCTGCTGCAGCGCGTCACCGCCGAGCTGTCGGCCGCCACCACGCCGGTGGAGGTCGCCGAGGCGGCGGCCCGGCACGTCGAGGCCCTGACCGGCCGGGGCAGCTCCGTGGGCGTCTACGAGATCGACGACGCCCGGCGGGCGCTGCACCTGCTGTGGAGCGACGCCGCGGTCCGGGACGCGCAGCAGTGGTCGGAGATCCCGCTCAGCTCGTCGCTGGCGGTCACCCGGGCGGCCGCGGAGCGGCGGGCGGTGTGGATCGAGGACACCGCCGCCTCGCCGGACACCGCGCCCGCCCCGGGCGGGCCGGGCGCGGTGGTCGCGCTGCCGCTGCTGGTCGCCGGCCGCGTCGTCGGCGTCGTCGGTGTGGGCGTGCCGGTGGCCCAGCGGTTCCGGGCCGTGGAGCGGGGCATGCTGCTGGCCGTCGCCGAGCAGTGCGCCTCGGCGCTGGAGCGGGCTCGGCTCTACCGCGCCCAGCAGGACATCGCCTCCACGATCCAGCTCAGCCTGCTGCCCGCCGCGGTGCCCCGGCTGGAGCGGCTGGCCCTGTCCGCCGAGTACCTCCCCGGCGCTGCGGGCACCTCGGCCGGCGGCGACTGGTACGACGTCGTCGAGCTCGGCCGGGGCCGGGTGGCCATCGCCGTCGGTGACGTCGTCGGCCAGGGCCCGGCGGCCGCCGCCGTCATGGGGCAGCTGCGCAGCGCGCTGTCCACGGCGCTGCTGCAGGGCAGCTCCCCGGCGCAGGCGCTGGAGTTGCTGGACCGGTTCGCCGCGCGGCTGCCCGGCGCCCTCGCCTCGACGGCGGCCTGCCTGGTGCTCGACTGGGCCGCCGGCACCGTGCGGTGGGCCCGCGCCGGGCACCCGCCGCCGCTGCTGGTGACCGACGGCGCGGCGCGCTTCCTCGAGGAGGGCGCGGGCGCGGTCCTCGGCGCCCCGGGCCGGCGGCCCTACGCCGAGGGCAGCACCCTGATCACCCCGGGGACGACGCTGCTGCTGTACACCGACGGCCTGGTCGAGCGCCGCCGCGAGCCGCTGGACACCGGCCTGCGCCGTGTCGCCGACGCCGCCGCCCGGCTCTCCGACGTCGAGCCGTGCCGGCTGACCCGCGCGCTGCTGGCCGAGGTGCTCGACGACCACGCGCTCCCCGACGACGTCGCGGTCATCGCCGCCCGGCTGGTCCCGCCGCCGCTGCACGAGGTGCTGCCGGCCGACCCGTCCCGGCTGCGCGGGGTCCGGCGCAGCGTGACCGCCTGGGCGCGGGCGGCCGGGCTGAGCGGGGACTCCCTCGACGACCTGCAGCTGGCCCTCGGCGAGGCGCTGGCCAACGCCGTCGAGCACGCCTACGCCACCACCGCCGGCGAGGGCCGCTGCGAGTACCGGCTCGAGCGGACCGCCGACGGCAGCGTCGACGTCTGCGTGCGGGACGAGGGCGTGTGGCGCCCGGCGTCGGCCGACCGGGGGTACCGCGGCCGCGGGCTGGAGCTGATCACCGCGCTGGCCGACGACGTCGAGGTGGACCGCACCGTCGACGCGGGCGGAGGCGAGGGTGCGGGCACCACGGTGCGCTTCCGCTTCGTCCCGGCCGGACCCGGGCGGGGCGAGCCGGTGACCCGGCGCGCCGGCGCCCGCACCGACGCGGGCCCCGCCCGGCTGACCGTGGACCGGGGTCCCGGCGGCGTGCGGCTGGAGGTCGCCGGCGACGTCGACCTGGCCGCCACCCCGGTCCTGCGCGCCGAGGCGCTGCGGGCGCTCGACGACATCGCGGACGGGGCGCGGGTCGTGCTGGACCTGCGGCACGTGCCCTACCTGGCCAGCGCCGGCGTCGGCCTGGTGCTCGAGCTGCTCCGGCTGGCCGGGGAGCGCGGTGCGGTCTCCGAGGTGCGCACCGCGGAGGGCTCCGCGCCGACCCGCGTGCTCGTCCTCGCGGGGGTGCCGACCGTCCCGGTGCCCGCGCCGTAGTGGCGCCGGCCCACCCGTACGGGGGCGTACCGGGCACCCCGCGAGCGGGCTCCCCCCACCGTGCCCCACAATCGGGAGGGATGGGCCGGAGCAGTTCCGGACCGGAGGCGGTCGAGGGGCCAGTGGAACCTGGGACGGGGGCTCACGCCACGCGGGCGGAGTCGACGGGCGGCGCGGTGGCGCGGGCCTCGTCGACGCCCCCCTCCCGGTCGGCCTTCGCTCACAGCGCCGCGCTGGTCCGCGGGCCCGGCGAGGTGGTGGCCGTGGCCACCGCCTACCTGGACGAGGGCCTGAGCGCCGGGGACCTGTCGGTCCTCGCCTGCCCCCCGGAGACCGTCGCGGCCGTCCGCCGGGCGCTGGGCATGCGGTCCGGCGAGATCGAGGACGACCCGCGGATCTGCCTGGTCGGCGCCCGTGTGCCCGACGCCTTCGCCGTCATCCGCCGGCGCGTCGAGCACGCCGCCACCCGGGGTTCGGGCCGGCTGCGCATCCTCGCCGAGCCCCTGTACGGGACGCTCCCGCGGCGCTGGCGGGAGATCCTCCGGTACGAGGCGGCCTCCAACGCGCTGGTCGGTGACGCGCCGTTGACCTGCATGTGCGTCTACGACCGGGAGCGGGCCCCGGCCGAGGTCCTCGCGAACGCGCGGCACACCCATCCGGAGCTGTGGATGGGCGGGATGCGGGTCAGCAACTCCGAGTACCACGACCCGGTCGCCTCCCTGCACGAACTCGCCGCCGTCCGCGAGCCGGTGGAGGCCGGGGAGCCGGTGTACGCCGTCGACGGCGCACCGACGCTGGCCGGCCTGCGCGGGGAGCTGCGGCGGGTGTTCGCCGAGGTCGTCCCCGACGAGGACCAGCGCGCCGACCTCCACCTGGGCGTGAGCGAGGTGGCGGCCAACGCCTTCCGGCACGGGCGGCGGCCGATCTCCGCCCGCGTCTGGGCGGACCGCGACTCGCTGGTGGTGACGATCAGCGACTCCGGCACCGGCTTCGCGAGCCCGCTCGCGGGCTTCGTGCCGGCCCACGGCGACGACCTGGCCGCCGGGGGCATGGGCCTGTGGCTGGCCCGCAAGCTGTGGGACGCGGTGGACCTGGTGCCCGGCCCGGCGGGGCTCACCGTCCGGCTGGCCACCGGCCTGGACGAGCCCCCGGCGCGCCGCGGCGCGGCTTGACGCTGCCGTTGTCTCACTGCTGAGGTACCGGCGTGGAGGACGCGGTCGACCTCATCCTCGAGCAGTGGGCCCGGGAGCGTCCCGACCTCGACTGCTCACCGATGGGCGTCGTCGGCCGGATCACCCAGCTGCAGCGCGAGGTCCACCTCGCCCAGCGCGCCACCTTCGCCCGGCACGGGCTCGACGCGCCGTCCTTCGACGTCCTGGCCGCGCTCCGGCGCGCCGGGGAGCCCTACCAGCTGACGCCCACGGCGCTCATGCGCACCGCGCTGGTCACCTCGGGGGCGATCACCCAGCGGCTGGACCGGCTGGAGGAGCGGGGGCTGATCACCCGCACCCGGAGCGAGGCCGACGGGCGGGCCGTCGTCGTGACGCTGACGGACGCGGGGCGGGCCGCGCTCGACGCGGCGCTGCCGGACCACCTGGAGACCGAGCGCGGCCTGCTGGCCGGGCTGTCCGAGGAGGAGCTCGCGCAGCTGGCCTGCCTGCTGCGCCGGTTCCTCGTGACCCTGGGCCGGGTGCCGCAGCGGCCCTAGTCCGCGGGCGGCACGTCCGCGGGGCGCAGGTCGGGGCGGACCCGGACGAAGCGCAGCGGGTGCCGGAACACCCCGGCGGTGAGGGCGGCGTCCGCGCTGACCTCGACGACCGCGGTCGGCTGCACGCGGGTGAGCGCCACCGACAGCCGCCCGCCGCCGAAGCGGCCGGTGCCGATCCGCTCGGGCCAGGGGTGGTCGTCGCCGGCGGGGGTGAGGACGGCGGCGAGCTCGGCCGACTGCGCGGGGGAGAGGGGGCCGGTGCGGCCGACGACGACCAGCTCACCCTCCCGGTACCGGCCGGCCACCAGCTGGCTGGGGCGGTCGACCGGCCCGATGACGCCGCCGGCGAGCACCTCCGTCGTCTCC
Organism: Geodermatophilus sp. SYSU D00525; assembly: GCF_054050475.1. Lineage (NCBI taxonomy): Bacteria > Bacillati > Actinomycetota > Actinomycetes > Geodermatophilales > Geodermatophilaceae > Geodermatophilus > Geodermatophilus sp. SYSU D00525. The sequence continues at coordinate 4,982 of NZ_JBJGZK010000005.1, read as the reverse complement.
CAGCTCTTGACCTTCAGCCACTCCCGGCGCCCGCCCGCGTACCGGGTGGCCGCGCCCTTGGCGACCAGGCCCTCGACGCCGAGCGGGCGCAGGTCCGCGGCCCAGCCGCGGGCCTCCTCCGGGTCGGCGGTGACCGGCGAGAGCTGCAGGGGCGGCGCCCACCGCCGCGCGAGCTCCTCGAGGGCGGCACGGCGGCTGCGGAACGGCCGGCGGCGCTGGTCGGCGCCGCCGGCGGCGAGCAGGTCGAAGGCGACGTAGGAGGCGGGGTGTGCAGCGGCCAGCGCGGCCATCCGAGAGGGGGCGGTCACCATCCGGCGCTGCAGCAGCCCGAAGTCCAGCCGCTCGCCGTTCCAGACGACGGCCTCGCCGTCGAGGACCGTGCCGGCCGGGACCTGGGCGAGCGCGGCCGCGGCGAGGTCGGGGAAGCGGTCGGTGAGGTCGCGGCCCTGCTTGGACCACAGCCGGGTGCCGGCGCGGCCGCGGACGACCACCAGCCGGTAGCCGTCCCACTTGGGCTCGTAGCGGCAGCCGCCGGGCAGCGCGGCCGCGACCGGGAGGTCCCGCACCGGCCGGGCCAGCTCGACCGCGACCGGCCCGGCGAGGTCCGGGGGCAGGTCCGGCAGGCCGGGAGCGGTGAGCGGCACCGGGACAGCGTCGGGGCTGTACGCCCCCGGCGCAGGCTCCTGAGCTGCGCACTCACCCGTTCAGGGTGGGTCGCCACCCTCCGCGACGGCCTCGGCCGCAGGCACGGCCGGGGCCCGGCTGTCCAGGCACGATCGGGTCACGGCGTGCGGCGGGGGTCACCCGCGGTGGGGGAAGCGGGTGGCCGCTCCAACGGTTGAGTCCTCAACGAGTCGGTCCCGTCGTCGTCCCGGAGGTCCCGGTGTCCCGTCCCGTCCTGCAGGTCATCGCCGCCAGCACCCGTCCTGGCCGCCGGGGCATCGCCGTCGCCCGCTGGGTGCAGCGCCTGGCGCAGGAGCACGGCGGCTTCGACGTCGAGCTCGTCGACCTCGCCGAGGTGGGCCTGCCGGTGTTCGACGAGCCCGACCACCCGCGCCTGCAGCAGTACACCCACCAGCACACCAAGGACTGGAGCGCGACGGTCTCCCGCGCCGACGCGTTCGTCTTCGTGACCCCGGAGTACAACCACTCCTTCCCGGCGTCGCTCAAGAACGCGCTGGACTACCTGTCGGTCGAGTGGGCCGACAAGGCGGCCGGGCTGGTCACCTACGGCGGCGTCTCGGCGGGCCTGCGGGCGTCGTCGGCGGTCAAGCCGGTGCTCGCCGCGCTGCGGGTGCACACCGTCCCCGAGGCGATCTCGGTGCCGTTCTTCGCGCAGTTCCTCGACGACGAGGACGAGTTCGCGCCCAACGCCGAGCTCGAGGCCGGCGGCAAGGCGATGCTCGACGAGCTCGCCCGCGTCACCCCCGCACTGCGCTCCCTCCGCGCCGCCTGAGGAAGGACCCCGCTGCCCCCCACCACTCGCGAGCTCGCGGCGGGCCCCTGCAGCAGGGCCGGGGGTCAGCTGCGGCCGAGCAGGAGCAGGGCCCAGGCGGCGAGTGAGGGGCCGTCGGTGAACCGGCCGTCGCACACCATCGCCCGCAGCTCGGCCTCGGGCACGAACGCCGCCACCATGTCGGCCTCGGTCACCTCGCGGGCGGTCGGGCCGGGCGTGAGGTCGGTGGCCAGCCAGACGTCGAACTCCTGGGTGGACAGCCCGGGCGCCAGGGCCGCGTGGCCGAGGTGCTCGAGCCGGCCGGCCCGCAGCCCCGTCTCCTCGGCGAGCTCGGCGCGGGCGAGTTCCTCCGCCGTCCCGCCGGTGCCCGCCGCCAGTGCCTCGGAGGACCAGGTCCCCTGGGGGAACTCCCAGGCGCGGCGGCCCAGCGGGTGGCGGAACTGCTCGACCAGCCAGAAGCCGTCCCGCTCGGCCGCGATCACGATGGCGAAGTCCGGCTTCTCGACGACGGAGTAGACGCCGGTGGAGCCGTCCACCCGCTCCACGGTGTCCTCGCGCACCCGGATCCACGGGTTGCGGTAGACCTCCCGGCTGCCCGTCGTCCGCATGCACGGCAGCCTCGCAGAGGCGGAGCATGGAGGTGGAGGTGGTGGGGTGACCCAGCGGAAGCCGCCCGGGGTGTCGTTCGAGACCTGGGTCGAGCGGCAGATCGGCCAGGCCCAGGACCGCGGCGACTTCACCGGGCTGCGCGGCGCCGGGAAGCCGCTCCCGGCCTTCGACCCGAACGAGACCGCCTACGACTGGGCGGTGGCCAAGGCCCGCCGCGAGGGCGTGGCGCCCGCGGACATGCTGCCGCCGGGCCTGGCGCTGCGCCGCGAGCGCGACGGGCTGCCCGCGCGGGTGGCCGCGCTGCCGTCGGAGGACGCCGTGCGCGCCGTCGCCGAGGACTACAACGCCCGGGTCGAGGCCTTCTGGCGGCGGCCGGCGGAGAGCCGCTGGTCGCCGGTGCCGGGCCTGGCCGACGTCGAGGCGCTCGTCGAGGGCTGGCGCCGCGACCGGCCGCCGTCCGCGCCCGAGCCGCCGGCCGCCGCGGCACCGGCCACGCCGCAGCGCCGCCGCTGGTGGCAGCGGCGGCGCTGAGCCCACCCGCGATCACGGCGCCGGGACCGTCCCGGACCCTCCGGCCGTGGTCACGGTGCCGTGATCGCGGTGTCGGTTCAGGCGGGGACCCGGTCGAGGAAGCCGAGCACGGTGCGGATGCGGCCGTCCCCGTCGGTGACGGCGACGTCGAACCCGGTGACCGGCGGCTCGGCGCCGTCCGGCCCGAGGTGCCACGTGAAACGCACCTGGCCGTGGTGGGCGTCGGCCGGGCCGGCGAGCCGGAAGACGAAGCCCGGGAACTGCGCGTGGACGGCGGCGATGGTCGCGTCCAGCCCGTCGCGGCCGGCGACGTCGGCCAGCGGGTCGGTGTAGGTGACGTCCTCGGTGAACAGCGCCTCGACCAGCGCCCGCCGCGCGGCGGGGTCGGTCTCGTTCCAGGCGGCGAGGTAGCGGTCGGCGAGGGCGGGGGTGGCGGTCACGGCGGTCTCTCCTTCGTGGGGTCAGCGGGTGCGGAGGGCGGTGAGCTGCAGGGCGGCGAACCCGGCGACGACGGCGGCCTGGAGCAGCACCCAGACCGTCCCGGCGGCGGTGAGGTCGAAGCGGCCGGCGACGACGGCGGCGACGCTGCCGACGGCCCACAGCGCGTTGGCGCCGACGACGACCTCCGTGGCGCCCCGCGGGACGTGCGGGCGGGCGGCGACGAGCGCGACCCCGGCGGCGAAGACGGCGAGGAAGGCGCCCAGCCCGCGCAGCACCCCGGCGGGGACGCCCAGCAGGTCGGACAGCAGGGGTGCGGCGGCCAGGTAGGCCAGGCCGTTGGCACCGGTGACGACGGCGTCCAGGCGCAGCGCCACGCGGAGCAGGTCGGGGGGACGGCGGGTGGGGGCGGTGGCGGTGTTCGTCATGGCGCAGACGCTCCCGCCGCCGGGGAAGGGCGTCGATTACCTCGCGGGTAGGCGACGGGCGGCGCGGTCGTCGCTAGCGTCCGCGCCGTGACCACCGCGGTGCGCCCGGACGTCGGGGAACTGCTGCGCGGCTGGCGGCAGCGCCGCCGGCTGTCCCAGCTGGACCTGGCCAACGACGCCGGGGTCTCCGCCCGGCACCTGAGCTTCCTGGAGACCGGCCGGTCGCGGCCGAGCCGGGAGATGGTGCTGCGGCTGGCCGAGCGGCTGGAGGTGCCGCTGCGCGAGCGCAACGACCTGCTGCTGGCCGCCGGCTTCGCCCCCGCCTACGGCCGCCGGGGCCTGGACTCCCCGGACATGGCCGCGGTCACCCGGGCGCTGGACCTGGTGCTCGCCGCGTACGAGCCCTTCCCGGCGCTGGTGGTCGACCGGTCGTGGGAGCTGGTGACGGCGAACACGAGCGTGGCGCCGCTGCTCGACGGCGCCGCCGCGCACCTGCTGGAGCCGCCGGTCAACGTGCTGCGGCTGAGCCTGCACCCCGAGGGGCTGGCGCCGCGGATCGTCAACCTGCCGCAGTGGCGGGCGCACGTCCTGCACCGGCTGGGCCGCGAGGCGCACCTGACCGGCGATCCGCAGCTCGCCGCCCTGCACCGCGAGCTGGCCGCGCTGCCCGGCGGCACCGACCGCTCGACGCCCGACGGCATCGCCGTGCCGCTGCGGCTCCGCGCCGGCGACGTGGTGCTGTCGTTCCTCAGCACGGTGACCACCTTCGGCACCGCCGTCGACCTCACCGCGGCCGAGCTGTCGGTCGAGGCGTTCCTGCCCGCCGACGAGGCCACCGCCGCGGCCCTGCGCGCCCCGTTCACCGGCGGCGAACCCGCGCCTGCCCGGGCGGCGGCGGGGTAGGGGCCCCTCGTCCGAGAGCAGCCACGACGACGAGGGAGGACGCCATGACCGAGGTGCCGGGCACCGACCGCGAGCAGGCCGAGGAGCAGGTGCTGGAGGAGACGCCGATCCGGCCGGAGGGCGTCGAGGAGGACACCTCCACCCAGGGCGACGAGGGTCAGACCGGCGACAGCGCCAAGCCGGGAGCCGGCAGCACCGACCCCGTCACCTGACCGGTCCGGGTGGCAGGAGTGGCCGTTCCTGCCACCCGGAGCACGGCCTAGAGGACGTCGAACTCGTTGGACGTCGCGCCGCCGGAGAGCAGCGCGTAGCCGGGGCCGCGGTCGAAGAACGGCTCGTCGCCCGTGCGGGCCGCGCGCATCTCGTCCCGCAGCACGGCGGTGGCGGCCTCGTCGGCCGACCCGTCCTCGAGGACGACCACGCCGTAGTCCGCGCAGGCGCCGGAGACGCTCACCTTGCGCCAGGCGACGTCGCGGAGGACCTCCTCCACCGGGCGGTCCAGCGGATCGCCCCATCCCCCGCCGCCGGGGGGGGGGGGGGGGGGGGGGGGGGGGGGGGGGGGGGGGGGGGGGGGGGGGGGGGGGGGGGGGGGGGGGGCGGGCGGGGGGGGCGGGGCG